>CBFGZN010000034.1:0-15800 GCA_965653255.1 uncultured Solirubrobacterales bacterium
ACTCGAAGCGGTAGCTGGTCGGAAACCCGGGCGCTGGGATCGTGACGGTGCCCTTGAGCGTCGCGGTCCTGGCGGTGACGTTCTCGACCGGCAGGATTGTCGCGGTCGGAGCGGGCGCGGGGCCGATCTTGTAGATCGCTCCCGCAGTGCCGCTGATCGGGGTGTTGACATAGGCGTAATCGCCGCCCGGCGCCAAGGCGACCGCCAGATAGCCAGTGCCGGTAGTCGAAATCGGCGACCCCGGAGCAGACCCAACCAGCCCGCCAGCGGCATCGAGCTCACACAACACGTAAGTGTTGAAGACCGGCTTTCGCGTGAGGAAAACGTGCTGGTCGACCGGGTCGATAGCTAGGTGATCGACATTCGTCGCCGAGCCGATCCCGCACTCGCCGGAGTTCGGCCCGAAGCTCTGCTTAAACGACCCATCCGGGTTAAAGACCGACACCCGATTGGTACTGGCGACGAAGGCCTCGCCAGCGGAGTTGACCGCGACGCTCCGCGGCGCGATCTGGCCGTTGTTCGGCCCGGTCGTCCGGCCTTGCAGACATCGACAGGACTCGAGACAGGCTTGCAGATCTCCACGCCCCCGCCGGGAACCGGGTTGGTCACGGTGACGGTCCTGGGCAAGCCCTGAAGCAGCGAGACCACGGCGGTGAGACCGGGCACGTCGGTATGAGCGAGGGCGTTCTGGAACACCACGGTATACGGCCCACCCGGCTGCGACCCACCACCAGGATTGGGCGAGGTCACCGCCACGTTGTCGGTCCCGATCGCCGGAAACGCCTCGAGAGCCGACTCGACCGCGGCCGGCGACGCGTTCCAAGGAATCGGAGATGACTGGGTGAAGTCGATGTAGCGCAGGGTGAAGGTGCCTCCGGTGATCGTCGGCGCGAGCGTCACCACCTGCGTCTCGTTGGCGCCGGTGTTGTTCTCTCCCGAGGCGACGATGTCCCAGCCGTAGGCGCGTACGAATGCCGCGTCGGTGACTTGGTTGCTGCCGTTGAGCGTGAGGTCGAACTCGTTGACGCGATTGTTCGTCAGATCGCCGACCAAGACGTTGCCGTTGGTCGGGTCAATCGCGATCGCGCCCTGCTGCAAGCTGGCGAACCCGCCGCCGAGGGCGGTCGAGGTACCCGCCTGACAACCCGTAGCGGTCGTGCAGAACTGAAGCTCCGCAGCCGGCGCAGCAGCGTTGACGCTCCAACCAAACGCCCCCTGAAACGACCCATCCTGGGAGAAGACATCGATCCGACGATTGCCCTGGTCAGCGACGAACACATTGCCCGTCGCGGGATCGACCGTCACACCCTCCGGCGCGTTGATCGCCCCTGCCGCGCCGCTGGCAGTCCCCGCCTTACAGACATCCGCCGGGCTCGACACCACACGACAAACCTCAGGCGCAACACCCAAATCATGCTGGCCACTGGCCACGACATCGTGGCCAAACGCCTTGACGAAGACCCCATCGGAGGTGAACTCGTCAACGCGATTGTTGTCCTTCGACGACACGAACACATTGCCGGTCGCCCCACCACCCACACCAGAGCGATTCACAGCCACACCGGTCCCAGAACTGACCTGACCCCCCAATGCGCCCGTCTGCGTCCCAAACGTCCCCACGACGGTGTCCGAAGCGCCACCAACCGCAGCAACCACCAACACCACCGTCAACGCAAGCGAAACCGCCAAGACCGACTGCAGAACACTGCCGCTGCGAACACGCCTCATCTCTGCGATTCCTCTCCTCGTTGCTGCCGTGGTGCCGTTACTCAAGGCCGCGTTGGACCCCGCACTTCGACGTTGCGACAACCATAAACCTGTTGTTTCTGACCTGTCAAGGAGGTACCGCAGATGGCCCGTCAAACAGCTCTGTAGAGCCCGGCAAGGCATGTATGTGGCTATGACCATGGCGTTTATTGGGCTGCCGATGACCGGCGGAGGCATAGGCCGCTGTCGCGATCGGGCGCGGGTGCTCGGACTCCGGAAACGCCCCGTGGACTGGATTTCCGGCTCAGGAGGGGCTAGAGTCGTGGTACTTGGAGTTTCTGGAAACAGCCGTGGTCCCAGAGGGCGGCAGTCGTGGCCGCTGAGGGGTCGAGGACGGCGAGCCGGCGGCGGCCGGACCAGATCCCGGGCGGGCACCATGGGCTGAGCCCGGAGCAGGTGGCGGAGTCGCAGCGGGGGCGGATCCTCGAGGCGATGCGGGAGTCGATCGCCAAGCACGGGTACTCGGACGCGAGCGTGGCCGACGTGATCAAGCGGGCGGGGGTGTCGCGCAAGACGTTCTATGCGCAGTTCACCGACAAAGAGGACTGCTTCCTGGCGATCTACGCCGACCAGATGGGTCGGTTGCAGGCGGTGACGCGCGACGCGTTCGACGCACAGGACGAGTGGGTTCCGGCGCTGCGAGCGGGGGTCACCGCGCTGCTGACGGCGCTCGCTTACGACCCGGCGGTCGCGCGGCTGTGCTTCGTCGACGTGCTGGCCGCCGGCCCGCACGCGGCCGAGGCGCGCAATGCGGCGATGCGCGAGCTCGAGGGGATCCTCGAGTTGGGGCGCGGCGGCGACGTGACCGACGCCGGCGCCACCACCCCACGCGCGCTCGGGATGAGCATGGTCGGCGGACTCGGCGAGGTGCTCTACCAGGAGATCGTCGCCGGGAAGGCCGAGCAACTGCCGGCGATGCTGCCCGAGCTGATGTACGCGCTGGTGCTCCCGTTCGAGGGCCGTGAGGCGGCCCAGCGCGAGCTCGACCGGGCGCCGCGGCGGGCTGCGACCGCACAGACCTAGACCTATGCCCAGAGCCCAGAAATGGGCATCGCCCAGAGGCGGTCGGCGAGGGGGATGGTTTGCTCGCCGGTGTAGAGCAGGATGCCGGCCCGAAAAGAAGGGCCGCGAGCGTCGCGAAGCTTGGCTAGGGAACGCCAGTCGCGGGCAGTCGGCGAGGCGCCGGCCTTGACCTCGATCGCGGCGATGTCGCCCGAGTTCGCTTCCAGAACGATGTCAATCTCCTCGTTCCGATCGCGGTAGTAGAACTGGGTCGCGGGAGTCTCAGCCCAGTCGAGATGGCGCGCCACCTCCATCGCGACGAAGTTCTCGAGCAGCTTTCCTGTCAACTGATCCTCGCCGGCGATCCGCTCGGCATCCGCACCGAGAATGCTGGCCAGCAGCCCGCTATCGACCAGATAGACCTTCGGCGACTGGATCTCCCGGCTGCCGAGCCCGGGACGCCAAGCCGGCATTCTGCGCACGACATACACCGTCTCGAGCAACTGCGTGTACGCCTGGACCGTGACGTGGGCTAGACCAAGCGCTTTTGCGACGTTGCGAGCCGAGTAGACGTTTGCGACCCGGCTGGCGAGCAGTCGCAACACGCGTGGCATCTCCGCAAGCTTGCGGGCATCCGCGATCTCACGCAGGTCGCGCTCCAGAGTGCTGGTGATGTAGTCGGCGAAGAACCGCCGCCGCTGATGAGGCGACGCACCAATGGCCCGCGGATAGCCACCCGCGACAACCCGCTCGACGAATGCGCCGCGCCCGATGGGTGCGTTGACGATCGTCGGCGGGCGGCCAGCGAGCAGAGCGTCGACGATGTTGCCAGTCGCACCCTCCAGCTCCGACTGAGCCAGTGGCCAAAGCGTGATCAAGGCAGTACGGCCAGTCAGCGCGTCGAGGACCTTCGGCGCGGTGAGGACGTTCGCCGAGCCGGTCAGGAGAAACTGACCCGCTTGCTGCTCGCGATCGACCCGCTGCTTGATCGCCAGCAGCAGGTTGGGTGCGCGCTGCACCTCATCGATGAAGACCCTGCCAGGGCGAGCCGCCACGAAGCCGGTCGGATCGTCAAGCGCGGCATCGAGCTCAGCGGGGCCGTCCAGGCTCACGGAATGGTCGAAGCCGCGGGCCTTCACCAACTCGTGAGCCAAGGTGCTCTTTCCTACCTGGCGAGCTCCCTGGATGAAGACGACCGGACTGAAATCGAGCGCCTCAGCGGCGAGCGGTTGAGCATGTCGAGCGTAGTAAGCCATGGACAGATGGTCATTAGTCTAACGGCAAATGGTAATTAGACACCGAGCGAATGGTAATTAGACACTCAGGCAAGCAGCCCGGAGGCCCGAGTTCCCCGACCCTGTCAAGTTTGGAAACGGCAAATTTCCAGATTGCTCGAAGCTAGCCCTAGAGCGGGATTTAGGCTTTAGACAGCGGCATCTCTATAGAAATCTCCAGGCTACTACCCGTTTCTGGAGTACCATCGGATGCATGGCGGAGACTCCAGGACTGGAGAGCAAGGAGTTCAGCGTCACGCACCGGCGGCGGCGCGACCAGCTGCCGGGTGGGCGGCATGGGCTGCCGCGCGAGGTGGTCGCAGAGTCGCAGCGCGACCGGATCCTCAAGGGGATGACGATCGCGGCGGGGCGGAGCGGGTTCCGCGACGCGCACATCACCGAGGTCGTGCACCGCGCGGGCGTCTCGCGGCGAACCTTCTACGAGCACTTCAAGGGCAAGGAGGAGTGCTTCGCGGCCGCCTACGCGCGCTCGATGGAACAGCTATGGCAGCTGACGCTGCGCGAGTTCGAGGTCGCAGACGAGTGGACCGACGGGCTGCGCGCCGGGCTGACGGAGATGTTGTCGGCGCTGTCGCGGCGGCCGGAGGTGGCGAGCGTGTGCTTCGTCGAGGTGCTGGCGGCGGGGCCCCTGGCCGCCGAACGACGCGACGAGGCGATGCGCAAGTTCCTGCCGCTGTTCGAGAGCGCGCCGACCGAGGTGCCGCGCACGCTGAGGATCTTCGAGGCGCTCGGACTCGGCCGGGTCTCCGACCTCAGCGCGGTGCTGCACCGCGAGATCGCCGGCGGGCGGATCGAGCAGCTTCCCGACCTGCTGCCGGAGCTGATGTACATGATGGTGCTGCCGTTCCTCGGCCCCGACGCGGCGGCACGCGAGCTGGAGCGACCCGCACCCGCGGGCAAGGAGGCCGCGGCCTGATGGCGGCGCGCCCCGGACGCGGACCGGTACGGCCGTACCGCACCGAGGCGCGGCTCGAGGGCTCGCTCGAGTTCATGGGACGCGAGTGGGAGCGCGAGCGCGGCGACGAGCATCCCGCCGAGGCGCCCGACCTCGACCACGAGCGGCTGCTGACCGACTACGACGCGGCGATGGAGCTCGCGTTCGCCGAGATCGAGCACGCCTTCCTGGTCGCCGACGGCGACTGGGCCGAGCGGATGCGGATCGCGCTCGCCCGGCTGCTGACGCTGGCGTCGCGCAACCCGGAGCAGACGCGGCTCTGCACGGTGCGCGTCTTCGAGGCGGGGCAGGCGGGGCTGGAGCGGCGCGACGTCTGGATGGCGCGCTTCACCGGCCTCTGCGACTCCGGCTACGCCCAGTCGGGGCGCGGCGACCGTCCGCCGCGACTGATTTCGCCGATCGCCGCGGGCGCGCTATTCGAGCTGGTCCGGACACACGCCACCGAGGACCGCCTCGAGCAGCTCCCCGAGGCGCTGCCGGCGGCAGTGCTGGTCGTGCTGGCGCCGGTCGTCGGGCGCGAGGCGGCGCTGGCGCTCGTGGCCTGAAGTCAGCCGATCGAATGGCCGGCGACGATCAGGCCGTCAGGGTCCCAATGCCTCTTCACGGCCTGTAGGCGCTCGACGACGACCTCGGGAAAGAAGGTCGACAGAGGCGTCGGGCGCTCGCTGAAGTTGAAGTAGCAACCGGCGTCGTAGGGAGCCATCGCCGCGCTCAAGCGATCGAAGTCGCCGCGCGCGGCAGCAGCGGCGCCCGGAGCCATCAGCGAGGCGACGCCGAAAGCGAAGTAGTCGCCGGGCAGCGAGTCGAGCGCCCCGCCATCGGGCGCGGGGCGGGACAGCGCTCCCCCCGTCTGGCGCAGCTCGGCCGACACCAGCGTCGAGCCGGAGCCCGGGCCGATCGCGTTGACGAAGGCATCGACGGCCTCCGGCGGCAGCGGGCCGGTGAGGACGTGGTCGGTGAGCGCCGGCACCGGCTCCTCAGGGTCCATGTGGACGCGGCCGAGGATGTCGGGACCGGCGAGGCCGACCGTGTCCATCTCGGGATCGAGGGCGCGCAGCGGCGCAAGCAACTCGGCGCCGTCGCTCTCGCCGCCGAGGAAGATGGCGTCGACGACGGCGAAGGCGCGGCCGCGCAGCGGTGGCGGCGGACCGGGAACGTCGGGAACTTGAAGGACGCGACCGGACAGCGTCAACTCCTCGGGGGCGGTCAAGGTCAGCTCGCGCCAAGCGTGGAGAACCTCGCTGGCGCGCTCGACGGGGAAGAGCAGGTTGCCGGCGTAGATCTGCGGCAGCTCGAACAGATCGATCTCGAGCGCCGTGACTACGCCGAGGTTGCCGCCGCCCCCGCGCAGCGCCCAGAACAGCTCGGGCTCGCTGTCGGCGGTCGCGCGGACGAGGCTGCCGTCGGCGGTGACGAGCTCGATCGCCCGGACGGCGTTGGCCGCCAGGCCAAGCTTGCGCGAGGCGAGGCTGAGACCGCCACCGAGGTGGTAGCCGGCGACGCCGACGGTTCGCGACGAGCCGGCGATCGGCGCGAGGCCGTGCGGAGTGGTCGCGTCGGACACCTCTCCCCAGAGCGCGCCACCGGCGATCCGGGCCGTCCGCGCCGCGGCATCGACCTCGACGCCGGTCATGCGATCGGTGCGCAGCAGCAGGCAGCCGGCGAGCGACTCGATCGCCTGGGCGGCGTGACCGGTGCGTTGCGGCGCCACGCGCAGCCCTCTCGCGCGCGCGAGGTCGATGGCGGCCACGACGCCCTCCGCGCTCTCCGGGTAGGCGATCAGCTCGGGCCGCTGGTCGGCGGCCAGGTTGAACGCCTGCCGAGACGCGTCCCACTCGCTATCGCCAGGCGAAACGGAATCGACGGAGATCTCGCTGGGGGTCACGTGCTGAGACTAACCGGCGAACGCGAGCTTGCAGCGCTCAGGTTGGACGAATGTCGGACCGATCAATCCCCTAATTCAGCCAACGGGCCGAATTCTCCGGCCAAAAGGCTGGTTGGCTCAGCAACTACAGATCGGACTCGCCGTGTCCTCACTCACATTCCTCAAGCATCTTGTTGGTTGTCTGGTGGCGTGCATGCTGCTTGCTCTCCCTAGTACTGCGCTGGCCGAGGATCCGCAGCTGACGATCAACCCCGGCTCCCACGACTTCGGCATCGTCGAGCTCAACCGTGGCGGGTCGCAGACCGGCTTCAACGTCCAGAACGTGGGCGCCGACTGGGCCCAGCTGTCGACCCAGATCACCGGGCCGGACGCGAGCGCGTTCTGGTTCGCCTGGGACGGCTGCGGCGGCGGCAACTTCTCCCCCGGCTCGACCTGCGGGCTCGGCGTCCAGTTCAACCCGACCGAGCCGCGTGAGTACCACGCGACGCTGAAGGTCAGCGCCGGCGGCGTCGACTTCACCGCAGAGCTGACCGGCACCGGAGGCCTGCGCCAGGTGACGGCGACCCCCAACCCGGTCGACTTCGGCGCCGCCGTCGTCGGCGAGAGCGCGACGCACACGGTGACGATGCAGAACAGCGGCAACGTCTTCTTCCAATCGATGGTCGCGATCCCGGTCGGTGGCGACGTTGGAGCGTTCCGGCTGATCGAGGACGGCTGCTCGATGCGCGTCCTGGCGCCGACTGTCAGCTGCAAGCTGAAGATCCGTTTCACCCCGTACGAGGCCGAGCACGCCGAGGCGACGCTGGCGATCATCGGCGAGGGCGAGCCGATGCTGATCGTGCTGCGCGGCGACGGTCTCGCCGCGGCGGGTGACGAGCCCGCTCCCGCAAAGGCCAAGCCAGTGAGGAAGCCGGCGCGGATCGCCTTCAACTGGCGCCGCGGCCTGCCCGCCCCCTACCAGGGCAACCGCGTCGATCTCGGCGTCGCCCGCTGCGTCGGCGTGCCGACCTGCCGCGTCAGCGTGCGGGCCTGGCTCGTGACCAGCGGCGTCGGCGAGACAGCCGGAACGCGCACGACGAACGTCAAGCGCAGCACCTGGTGGGTCGGCAACGGCAGCTCCGTCTCCCTCTGGGTCCCGCGTGACCTCGCCGGCTCCCGGGCGCGACTGATCGTTGACCTGCGCACCAAGGCCGCCGGCCGCCCGGTCGGTGTCCAGCGACTGAACGTACGACTGCTCGAGGGCGTGCGCCGCGGCGGTGCCGTGGTCGCCACGCCGCAAGACGGCCGCTAGCGACGGCGGTACGGCGAACCCGCCCGGGGGTAAGGCCCGGGCGGGTTCTAGCTCTACTCACGCGCCGGCCAGCCGCCAGGCGAAGAGGACGGCCGCGACGGAGGTCGCGAGGTTGAGGCTGGAGACGCCGGGGCGCATCGGGATGCGCAGGTGGCCGTCGGCGGCGGCGATGGCATCTGTGCTGAGGCCGTGGCGCTCGCTGCCAAAGGCGTAGATCGCGTCAGGTGGCAGGGCACGCGGGTCGATCGCGTCGCCCTCGGGGTCGATCGCGAACAGCGGGCGGCCGGCGCGATCGAGGTGCTCAACGCCGCCGATCCGGCCGACCGGCAGCGCGAAGTGGAGCCCGCCGGAGCCGCGGATCGCGACCGGGTCCCACGGATCCTGCTCGCCGGTGGTGATGACGCCGGCGGCGTCGGCTCCCGCCGCGACACGGACGACGGCTCCGAGGTTGCCGTGATGGCGCGGATCCTCGAGCAGGACGACCGGCGCGTCTGGGCGCGCGGCGAGCACGGCCGCGGCGTCGAAGGCAGGGCGCCGGGCGATCGCCGCCACGCGCCTGGTCTCCGCGCTCTCCGGGATGCGCTCGGGCCGAGTTCGCGGTAGACGTCCTCGGAGACCGGAGTGGCCAGATCGCGCAACCGTTCTCCGACGTCGGGCGCCAGCTCGGCAGCCAGCCGGTCGAGCTCGCCCGGCTCGCTCGTCAGGACGGCTTCGATCGCACCGCCGAACCGCAAAGCGTGCTTCAGCGCGTGAAATCCCTCCATAATCGCCCACTCGTCAGCCCCGCGTGCCTGGCGAAAACGGTCGACCAATCGGCGCTGAGCGGCGTCGTCCCCCATGCAGTGAGCTTACGCCGCCGCGCGACGAGCTTTTGCACTGGCTTTCGTCCGAACCCGTTCGATAGCCTGCCTGGTTCGGCTCCGAACTTCTGCCCGCGGCCCTGCGCCGCGTTCGTCACTCACGCTCTTGCTCCCGCTGCACCAGGCCCTACGTACTCCGATCCTCGCGGCGTCGGTGCTGGCCCTTGCGCTCGGGCTGACGGCCGCCGCGAGCGGGGCGCCAACGCTGTCGATCCTCTCAGGGCCCGACGGCCCCGTCAATAACAACGCGCCGCTATTCATGTTCCAGGCCCAGGACGGCGCGACCGTCGAGTGCTCGGTCGACCAAGGCACCGCCAACTACGGCCCGTGCACGGGCGGAACGAGCCACACGCCGGCCGCGCTGCCCGACGGCGCCTACACCTTCCGCGTGCGCGCGACCGACGCGGTCCCCGAGCAGACCGTCGCGACGCGCTCCTTCATCGTCGACACCGTCGCCCCGGCGGCCTCCGTCGCGTCCGGACCGACCGGCCCGACCAACGACGACACGCCTACCTTCGGCTTCACCGCCGAGGTCGGCGCCGCGGTCGTCTGCTCGGTCGACCAAGGCACGCCGGCCTACGGACCGTGCTCAGGCGCCGGCACGCACACGCCAGCGACGCTGCCTGACGGGAGCTACTTCTTCCGCGTGCGCGCGAGCGACGCCGCCACCAACATCGGCGTGCCGGCAGTGCGCGCCTTCTCGGTCGACACCGTCGCGCCGAGCTCGGCGATCGACTCCCCGGCACTCGGGACGACCGACGACCAGAGCCCGTCGTTCGCCTTCAGCGCGGCGGGTGCGGTCAGCTTCGAGTGCCGCCGCGACAGCGAGCAGTTCGCGCCTTGCACGTCGCCGAAGAACTACGCCGGGCTGACGGAGGGCCCGCACGAGTTCGCCGTCCGCGCCAAGGACGCGGCGGGCAACGTCGACGCGACGCCGGCGGTCGAGAGCTTCACGATCGACCTGACCAACCCGACACTGGCGATCACCGCCGAGCCGGGTGCCGCGACCAACGACACGACGCCCTCGTTCGGCTTCAGCGCTGAGGGCGGGACGACCGTCCACTGCTCGCTCGACCAGGGAACGCCGATCTGGGTGCCGTGTGCGGCCACGTTCACGTCGACGCCACTCCCCGACGGGGCCTACACCTTCCGCGTGCGCGCGGTCGACGCGGTTCCCACCCACGAGACGATCGAGACGCACGCCTTCACGGTCGACACGGTCGCGCCCGACACGCTGATCGGCAGCGGACCGGCGATCCTGACCAACAGCGCGAGCCCGTCGTTCACGTTCAGCTCGAACGAGGGGCCGAGCGTCGGCTTCCAGTGCCGCCGCGACAGCGAGAGCTTCGCGCCGTGTGGATCGCCGAAGGCATATGCCGGGCTGACCGACGGCGCCCACAGCTTCCAGGTGCGGGCCGTCGACGTCGCGGGGAACATCGATCCAACCGTCGCGACCTCGAGCTTCACGATCGACACCGTCGCCCCCACGGTGGCGATCACGTTCGGACCGCTCGGCACGACGACCGACGACTCGCCGCTGTTCGAGTTCTCGATCGGCGGCGCGACCAGCTTCGACTGCTCGATCGACAAGGGAACGCCCAGCTTCGGCGCGTGCTCGTCGGCTGGATCGCACGTCGTGACCCAGCGCCTGGCGGATGGCTCCTACACCTTCCGCCTCCGCGCCAACGACGCGGCGGGCAACACGACGGTCGCGACGCGCTCGTTCACGGTCGGAACCGGCACGACCCCGCCGCCGGTCTCACAGCCACCCGTGACGGCGACGACGGAACGCCTGCTGAGCCCGTTCCCGCTCGTGCGCCTGGCGGGCAGCCTGCGCGGCAGCGGTGTCAAGGTGAGCACGCTGACGGTGCGGGCTCCGCGCGGTGCGCTGGTCCGTGTTCGCGTCCAGCCGCGCTGCGCCAAGAACGCCCGTTGTGCCGCCAAGCAGGGCAACGCCACGGTGGGCAGTAAGGGCCTCGTGCGCTTCAAGCGCCTCGAGCTGAGCTACCGCGAGGGAACGACGATCGAGATCCGCGTGTCCCAGGGAGGCCTGATCGGCAAGTACACCCGCTTCGTGGTCCGGCGTGGCAAGGCGCCCAAGCGCCAGGACCAGTGCCTGAAGCCCGGAGCGAAGCGCGGCAGCGCATGCCCGACCGGTTGACCGCGACCGTCGTGGCCACCACCGCGGCGCTCGCCGCCGTGGCCTTTGGCGGCGCCTATGCGCTGACCCATGGAGATCCCGCCGCCGCGCCGACCCAACCACGTCCGCCGGTGTCGATCACGCTTGCCGAGGACCCGCTCGGCAAGCTGGGCCATGCTCGTCCGCTGCCCGCCCTGGCAGCGCCACCTGCACCGCCCGAGCCGGTCGTGGAGGATGAGGATCTGGAGCAGGAGCAGGTCGAGCCGGTTGTGCCGATCGCACCGGCGCCCGCTCCAACCCCTGCTCCCACCCCGGCGCCGACGCCTGCACCGGAGCCCGAGCCGGCTCCGCCCTCGAACTTCGACGACTCAGGCTGAGCGGCCGTGTTCGAGCGCACCCAGCCTGGCGTCCAGCGGACATCGAGCGATTGGTTCGGGGTCTGGCAGCCCGTCGATCCGCTCGCGACAGCCGGGTCGGTCGAGCTCTGGCGCGCGACGCGCGAGAGCGGCGGCAGCGCGCTGCTGCGGCTCTACCCCCGCTTCCAGCGCCAGGACACCTGGCGGCGGTTCAAGACGGTCGCGGCGCAGCGCGCCAAGATCGCGGGGCACTCGCAGTTGGTCGCGGTCGACCGGGTCGGGTCCTACGGCCGCCCCCACCTGCTGCTCGATGATCCCGTCGGCGAGCCGCTGGCCACCCGTATCGAGCGCGAGCCGCTCTCCCCCACGGTCGCGCTGCGGGTGTTCGAGGATGTCGCCACCGCGCTCGACGCGCTGACCCGGGCCGGGGTGCCACCGCTCGAGCTGAGCCCTGCCGACGTGTTCGTCGCCGGCGATCGCGGCCTGCTGCTCGCCGACGTCGGGACGCTCGGAGAGGTCCTGCGCGGACGCTGCCTGAACGTCGACTACGCGGCGCCCGAGCGAATCGCCACGGCACAACGCGGCGGCGACGGAGCGGTCGGGCAGCTGCTCGCCCGGCTCAACCCTTGGCGTGCGCCACGTCCGACCACCGCGACGATGGGCTACTCATTCGCGTCGGTTCTTCAAGCCGCCCTCGCCGGTCCCGCCGAGGACGGTTCCGGCTCTGCCGCCCTCCCGTCGCGCGCACAACGGGTCCTGGACCAGACGTTGGCGCCGCGCTACCGGCGACGGTACGGCAACCCTGGACGGATCATGGAGGCTCTGCGAGAGGCGCTCGCGGCGCCGGAGCCCGATCCGGCGCCGAGCGACACGGTCGACGAGCGCCCGTCGCGCAAGATCGGCGCACGTGCCGTCGCCCTGGCGGCGGCCTGCGTGGTCGCGGCGGCCGTCGGCGGAGCCATCGCCGGCATGGCGACCACGGCTCCCGATCCGCCCAGTCCGGCGGCGATCGCTCGCGACGGCATCAGCGTGCAGGCGCCGGCTGGCTGGAAGGCGGTCAATCCGGCGAGCGCTCCGTTCGAGGCCGGCAAGAGTGCGCTCGTCGTCCAGCCGGCCTCGAACCCGGGCGTCGGACTGACGGTGACGCGATCCGGCCAGTCGCTGGTCGCGAGCCTGCAGGGCCACGAGGCCGGAGCCGTCGCGTTGCACGGCGGCGATGCGTGGCGCTACCGGGGCGTTCATGTCGGGAACGAGCGGATGGACGCCTACCTGCTCAACACCGTCGCGGGCCCGATCGTCGCCGCCTGTCACGCCCCTTCGCTGCCGGCGCTCGCAACCTGCGCCGGCGTAGTGAGCAGCTTGCGGGTGCGCGACGCTCCGGCGGTGCCGCCGGGCGGCGCGGCCGACGAGCGCGCCAATCTCGCCGGCACGCTCGCTGACCTCGAGCGCCGGCGCACGCGCGGGCGAGAGCGACTCGCGGCGGCGGGCAGTCGCCCCGCCCAGGCGGCGGTAGCCGCCAGCCTCGCCCGCGCCTATGCCGGCGCGGGAGACGCCGCGGCGGAAGACGGTCGAGTCGGCGTGCCGGGCGGACAGGCGCGTCTGATCACGGAGCTCGCGGCGACCGGTCGCGCCTACTCCTCCCTCGCCGCGGCCGCGCGCGGCGGGAATGGCGGCGGCTATGCGGCCGCGCGCAAGCAGATCGCCGCACGGGAGCGCGCGGTTGCCAACGCCATCGCCGCTCTGGCGCCCGTCGTGGAATGATCGCGCTGCCCACGCTCCCGTAACGAAGGACGTCCCGATCATGCTTCGTCGTACCTCTCTCCTCGCCGTCGCCGCGATCGCCGGGGCGCTGGCGATCCTGCCTGCCGGGGCGCAAGCCGCCGACGCCGTCGCGTCGAAGTCGTGCAGCCTCTCCGGCAAGACGCGCAGCCTCGGGCCGACCTACACGACGTCGCTGTCGGTTAAGCGCGTCAAGTGCTCGAAGGGCGAGTCGCTGGTCACCGCCTACTACAACTGCCGCAAGCGCAACGGCGGCAAGAAGGGCCGCTGCGGCGGCGTCTCGGGCTACTCGTGCAGCGAGCGCCGCTACGACGTGATCCCGACTCAGTTCAGCGCGACCGCGACCTGCAAGAAGGGCCGCAAGAAGGTCGTGCACAAGTACACGCAGTTCACCTAGCCGCGGTCAGCGGTTGTCGTCGACGGCGTCCTGAACGACGTCGGCGGCGACGGCCGCACCAGCCGCGTTTAGGTGGATGCCGTCCTGCTCGCGGACGATCCGTTCGCGGCCGTCGACGTCGATCGCGTCGGTGTAGTCCCCGTCCGGCGCGAACTGCTCGTCGAGGTCGATCACCGTGACGCCGTCGCCGACCTGCTCGGCCGCAGCGCGGACGGCGGCGTTAACGGCGTCGGCGATCTCCTGGCGAGCGGGGTCGCGCGGGGTCGGGACGGTGAGCCAGTAGACGTGGGCGTCGCCGCGCTGGCGGTAGGTCTCCATCATGCGCGCGACGCGGGCGGCGAAGGCGGCCTGCCAGTCGTCGCCGCAACATGAGGCCTGGCCGCCCCCACCGGTCGCCGGCAGCGAGAACCCCTCGTTGGCGCCAATGAAGACGACGACGGCGTCGGGGTCGCGCTTGCCGACCTGCTTCGCCGACAGCTCGGTCCAGTCGACGAGGTCGCTCTTCGAGATGCCGGTGCCGACGTGGGGCTCGCGCTCGACTGCGACGTCGCTGCCGGCATAGCGGCGGGCGAGCTCGGTGTCGAGCGGCATCGAGAGCGAGTCGCCGGTGACGAGCAGGGTGGTCGCGCCGTCGCTGGCCGCGGGGGTGGCGGGACCGCCGTCGCTCTCGAGCCAGGCGAGCGCGTCGTCGGTGTGGCCGCTGAACGGGAGGTTGTCGGCAATCCAGCCGGTCGGCTTGCCTACAGCCTCGACGACGTCGCGGCCGATTCCGGGCGACAGCTCCTCGGCGCCACCGCCGACACCGGCGCCCTGGAAGAGGACTAGGAGGACGACGGCGAGCCAGACGACGACCAGGGCGTCGCGAGCGCGGGCGCGGCGGCCGGGCGGGGGGTCAGGGACGTCGGCTGGCTCGCTCATATGGTCAGAACTGGAAGTAGATGAAGGGCGGGACGCCCTGGCTGGGGACGGTGGCGCCGACGAAGGCGATGACGATGGCGAGCGCGATGCCGAGCGCGGGCGCCGGGAGGTTCGCGGTGCGATAGCGCAGGCGATCGAGTGGGTCCGGCGGGAGGAGCTGGAAGCCGATCACGATGAGGACGGCACCGACGATCGGGACGGTCCACAGCGTTGCGGGGCCGGAGACGAAGAGCTGGCCGAGGAAGTCCATCGCGAGCGTCAGCGTCTCGGCGCGGAATAGCACCCAAGCGAAGACGACGACGTTGAAGACGATCGCCCAACGCAGCCACTTGGGCGCCGAGAGGCTCGTCCCGCGCAGCTGGTGCTCGACGACGAGCGCGACGCCGTGGACGGTCCCCCAGAGGACGAACCCCCAGGCGGCGCCGTGCCAGAGGCCGCCGAGAACCATCGTGATCATCAGGTTGCGGGCGGTCTGCCAACGGCCGTTGCGGTTGCCGCCGAGCGGGATGTAGAGGAAGTCGCGCAGGAAGCGCGAGAGCGTGATGTGCCAGCGCTGCCAGAACTCGCGGAAGCTGGCGGCGCGGTACGGACTGGCGAAGTTCTGCGGGAAGACGAAGCCGCAGAGCAGCGCGACGCCGATCGCGATGTCGGTGTAGCCGGAGAAGTCGCAGTAGATCTGGGCCGCGTAGGCGTAGGCCGCGAGCGCAACGTCGGGCGCCGCGTAGGCGTGCGGCACGCCGAAGACCGGGTCGACGATCTCGCGCGCGAGGAAGTCGGCCAGCGCGACCTTCTTGACGAGGCCGATCACGATCAGCACGACCCCCGCCCCGACCGCGACGTTGCGCGGGTCGCGCGGCGTGCGCAACTGCGGCAGGAACTCGCGCGCGCGGACGATCGGTCCGGCGACGACGTGCGGGAAGAAGCTGAGGTAGATCGCGACGTCGAGCAGGCTGCCCGGCTTCAGCAGGCCACGCTTGACGTCGACGGTGTAGGAGATCGCCTGGAAGGTGATGAAGCTGAGCCCGATCGGCAGCGCGAGCGTCAGCAGCGGCGGCGACAGGCCGAGCCCGATTCCGTCGAGGAAGCCGCCGATCTCGTCGGCGAAGAAGCCGTAGTACTTGAAGACGCCGAGCACGGCGAGGTCGAAGGCAACGG
>CBFGZN010000035.1:0-15319 GCA_965653255.1 uncultured Solirubrobacterales bacterium
GTAGCCGGCGCCGCGCACCGTGTGCAGGACACGCTCTTCGTCGCCCAACTCGAGCTTGCGGCGCAGGTTGGAGATGAAGACGTCGACGGTGTTGGTCTCGGCGAACGGGTGGTAGCCCCAGACCTCGTCGAGCAGTCGCTGACGTGAGACCACGAGCCGCTCGTTGCGCATGAAGTACTCGAGCAGCTCGAACTCGCGCGTGGTCAGCTCGAGCTCGCGGTCGCCGCGGAAGGCCTCATGGGCCTCGGGGTTGAGCTTCAAGTCGCCGACGACCAGCGATGCGCTGCCGCGCGGCGGCCGGCGGCGCAGCCGCGCGAGCAGCTCACGGCGCTCGAACGGCTTGACGAGATAGTCGTCGGCGCCCGAGTCGAGGCCGTCGACGCGGGCGTCGACGCCGTCGCGCGCGGTCAGCATCAAGATCGGCACGTCGCCGTCGGCGCGCAGCCGCCGGCAGACCTCGACGCCGTCCAGCTTCGGCAGGCCGAGGTCGAGGATCACCGCGTCGGGCTCGAACACCTCCGCCTGGGACAGAGCGGCCTCGCCGTCGCCGGCCAGCCGAACCTCATAGCCGTCGAGGTCCAGCGAGCGGCGCAGCACGTCCGCGATATCGCGGTCGTCCTCGACGACGAGGACCCTCGGCGAGCGCTCCATGCGCCTGATAGTAGGGAGGGGCCGGGCCAGCTCCGTCGAAGGACGGAATTCAGTCATGCCACGCGCCAGCAGCACACGCAAGAGCGGTAAGCGCAAGCCCGCCCGCAAGCGCCCCGCGGCGCGGCGGCGCGGAGCTCTCGGCCTGCCCGTTCTTGAGCAGCACCACCGCGATCTGCTCGGTCTCGGGCTGGTCGCGTTCGGATGCTTCCTCGGTAGTGCTCTACGGCGGCGAGACCGGCGGCCGAGTGGGGGAGATGACCAGCGACGCGCTGCGTTTCCTGCTCGGCGGCGTCGCCTATCTCGCGCCGATCGGATTCGTCGCCGGTGGCGTCCTACTCGTCGTGGACGACCTACTGCCTTCGCTGCGGCCGTTCCGCGCCGGGGCGATCTGCCTGACGCTCGGTTTGGCGCTCGGGCTTGCCGCGGGCTCGCTCGGCCTCGGTCCGGGGGCGCACGTGCACGACCCGCTGCTCGAGGCCTCCTACGTCTCCGACCGCGGCGGGGTGCTCGGCGAGTTCCTTTTCTGGGGCTCGAGCACGCTGTTCTCCGAGATCGGTGCGCACATCCTCTTCCTCTTCCTGATGGTCGGCGGCATCCTGTTGTTGACCGGAGCGTCACTCGCGAGCATCCTTCGCACGACCGGCGCGGGGGTCGCGACCACCGGCCGCGTCGTCCGCCAGTCGACATCAGACCTGACTGCCGTTCTCTCGGGTGAGCGCGGGCCGCTGAGCTACGCGGCGCGGCGGGGAGGTCCGGACGAGGCCCCGGCGCAAGTCGCGGTTCCGCTCGACGGCCCGCCCGAGCCGCCAGGGGTCGAGCCGGTCGTCCATGCGACCCACGTCGAGGCGCCCGCGCTCGACGCCGAGGAGCGCTTCGCGGATCTCTTCGGCGACGACGAGGATCACGAGCAGCAGGTCGACGCGGCTGAGGACGCCGGCGCCGAGTGGGCCGACGACGAGCCGTTCGAGGCGGCGGAAGGCGTCGAGGCCGTAGACGAGGGCGGCGACACCGCCGACCTCCCGACCGTCGAGCCGGTCCAGGAGCCGCTAACCCCGATGGGCAACCGCCGCACCGACGGTGTCACCGAGGCCGACGACGTCGACTACACGCTGCCGACCGACAAGTTCCTCAAGCGCTCGCCAGCGGGCCGCAAGGCCGACACGACCGCGATCGACAAGGTCGGCGTCCATCTCGTCGAGGCTCTCGGCCACTTCGGCGTCGAGGCCAAGGTCGTCGGCACGGTCAGCGGTCCGCACGTCACGCGCTACGAGCTGCGGCTCGCGCCCGGGATCAAGATGTCGAAGGTCTCCAACATGCGCGACGACCTCGCCTACGCGCTCGCCGCCGACGACGTCCGGATCCTCGCGCCGATCCCCGGCAAGCGAGCTGTCGGCGTCGAGGTGCCGAACACCGTGCGTCACATGGTCCACCTCGGCGACGTCTCGCAGAACCCGCCTGAGGGCTGGTCGCCGCTCGCCGTCTGGCTCGGCAAGGACATCGACGGTCGCGCGATCGGCATCGACCTCGCCCAGCAGCCGCACGTGCTCGTCGCGGGTACGACGGGCGCCGGCAAGTCGGGCGCCGTCAACGCGATGCTGGCCTCGATCCTGATGCGCTCGTCACCGAACGACGTGCGGCTCGTGCTCGTCGACCCCAAGCAGGTCGAGCTCAACCTCTACGAGCAGATCCCGCATCTGCTGACGCCGGTCGTCACCAGCCCGCGGCTGGCCGCCAACGTGCTGCAGAACCTGATCGGCGAGATGGAGCAGCGCTACTCGCTGATGAGCAGGTCGCGCACGCGCAAGCTCGAGGAGCTCAACCGGATGCGCGTGCGCAACGGCGAGCGGCCGCTGCCGTACGTGCTGTGCGTGATCGACGAGCTCGCCGATCTGATGATGATCGCCCCCGGCGAGGTCGAGGACGCGATCATTCGCCTGGCGCAGAAGTCGCGCGCCGTCGGCATCCATCTGCTGCTCGCTACTCAGAGGCCGAGCGCCGACATCATCACCGGCATGATCAAGGCGAACGTGCCGGCGCGGATCGCCTTCGCGGTCTCGTCGCAGACCGACTCGCGCGTGATCCTCGACCAGAATGGCGCCGAGTCGCTGCTCGGCAAGGGCGACATGCTGTTCAAGCCGGGCAACGGCTCGAAGCTCAACCGCATCCAGGGTGCGTTCGTCGATGAGGACGAGATCGAGAAGCTGACCGCCCACTGGCGCCGTCAGGGCGAGCCCGAGCTGCACGAGGAGCTGCTCGAAGCGGTCGAGAGCGACGAGGACGAGAGCGATCGCGGCGACTACGACCCCGACCAGGACGAGCTGCTCGCCGAGGCGATCCGCACCGTCGTCCAGATGGACACCGCGTCGACATCGATGCTGCAGCGCCGACTCCGTGTCGGTTACACCCGCGCGGGACGACTGATCGACATGCTCGAGCGGCGCGGCGTGATCTCCGGCTACGAGGGTTCGAAGGCACGCAAGGTGCTGATCACCGAGGCCGAGCTGCCGCGTGTGCTCGACGCGCTCGGCGAGGCAGCAGGCGCCGAGCCGGTCATCTCGCTGCACGACGGCGCCCCGCAATAACCCCACGTCCTCCGGTCGGTCAGAATAGACCGCTGCTTATGCCTCCGATCGGGGAAACCCTGCGCGAGGCGCGCATGCGCCAGCGCCTGGACATCGCGGACGTCGAGGAGCGCACGAAGATCCGTGCGAAGTACCTGCGCGCGCTGGAGAACGAGGAGTGGGGCCTGCTGCCGGGACCGACCTTCGTCAAGACCTTCCTGCGCACCTACGCCGAGGTCGTGGGCGTCGACCCGTATCTGCTCGTTGAGGAGTACCGCCTCACCGAGGAGCGCAACGAGCCACCGGAGTTCCAAACGCTGACGCCGATGCCGGCACGCGAGCGTGGCCGTGACCGGCAGCGCAGCGGCCGGCGGCCTCCGCAGCGTCCACCGCGGCGTGGCGGGCTGATCGCCGGGGCCGTCGTGGTCGTAGTGGTCGGCTTCCTGCTGGTGCTCGGCCTGACGGGTGGCGAGGACGACTCGGGCGGGGGCAGCAACCAGGCAGCGAGGACACCAACGACGACCGTCAAGAAGCAGCAACCGCAGCGCAAGCAACAGCAGACCCGGCCAACGCCTGCCGGCGTCGACGTCAGGATCGCCCCGATCGAGCCGACCTACGTCTGCGTCGACAACGGTTCCGGTACGCCGATCGTCTTCGAGAACACGCTCGACGCGGCACAGACCTTCCGTAATCCGCAGCAGGTACGGATCAACCTCGGCAAGCGGTCGGCGGCGGTCACGCTCAACGGCAAGCCGGTGGCGATCCAGGAGAGTGCCGAGCCGATCGCGCTCGATCTGAGCCGCGACGGATCGACCGAGCTCGACGCCGCCGAGGCGCCCTGCGCATGAGCGCCCGCGCCGGCGTCGTGGTGACGGGCACCGAGGTGCTGACCGGGCGCGTGCGCGACCGCAACGGGCCCTGGCTGTCCGATCGTCTTCGGGAGATCGGCGTCGACCTCGCGCACATCACGATCTGCGGCGATCGGACCGAGGACATGGAGGCGCAGCTGCGCTTCATGGCCGATCAGGGCGTCGACGTGATCTTCACGAGTGGCGGTCTCGGCCCGACGGCCGACGACCTGACACTCGAGATCGTCGCGCGTGTCAGCGGACGTCCACTGGCGCTTGACGAGGCGCTCTCCGAGCGGATAGCGGCGATCGTGGCGCCGCTGATGAAGCGCTGGCCGAACGTCGATCCGGAGGCGGTCCGCGCGGCCAACCGCAAGCAGGCGCAGGTGCCGGAGGGGGCGACGACGATCGAGCCGGCCGGGACTGCGCCGGGAATGGTCGTTCCCGCCGGGAACGGTCTGCCGGCGGTCGTCGTGCTACCCGGCCCGCCGCGCGAGCTGCACGCGATGTGGCCGGCCGTACTGGCGTCCGAGCCGTTCCAGGCCGTGCTCGAGCGCGCGACCGATTACGAGCAGACGATGCTGCGCCTGTTCGGGATCCCCGAGTCGGAGATCGCTGAGACGCTGCGCGTCGCCGAGCAGGAGATCGAGCAGTTCGACGCGCTCGAGATCACGACCTGCTTGCGCCGCGGCGAGGTCGAGGTCGTGACGCGCTACGAGCCGGGCGCGGGCGCTGCCTGGGAGGCATTGGCCGCGCTGATCGCCGATCGCCATGCCGACACGCTCTTCTCGACAGACGGCTCCTCGATCGAGGAGCGGGTCGATGACCTGCTCGGCGAGCGCCAGCTCGCCGTCGCCGAGTCGTGCACCGGCGGGCTGCTGGCGGCACGACTGACCGAGCGGCCGGGCTCGTCGGGGCGATTCCTCGGTGGGGTGGTCTCCTACTCGAACGAGGCGAAGTCGGAGCTGCTCGGTGTCGATCCCGAGCTGATCGAACGCCACGGCGCCGTCTCGGGCGAGGTCGCAGAGGCGATGGCCGACGGCGCGCTGGAGCGTTTCGGCTCCGACTTCGCGATCTCCGTGACGGGAATCGCGGGGCCGGACGGCGGAACCGAGGAGAAGCCAGTCGGGACGGTCTTCTGGTGCGTCAAGGCGGCCGCTGGCGAGGCGATCGTGCGCGGAATCCGGCTGCCTGGAGACCGCGCCGACGTCCGCGATCGTTCGACTACCGTGGCCCTGCATCTGCTCCGTCGCCTGTTGGAGGGGTCGCCCGTAACCCTCCCGTGACAGAGCTGTTGCACGAACGCATGTTCGTCGTCCGATCGCCCGCCTAGCCTCTGGTCTCCCGTTTCGGGAACTTCGTGGAACCAGAGGAGATCGTCATGGACAAGGAGCAGGAGAAGGCCGCCAAGGCCCGCGACGCAGCACTGAACAGCGCGCTGGCGCAGATCCGCAAGGATCACGGCGAGGGCGCGATCATGAAGATGGGCGACGAGAGCGCCCAGGTGCGCGTCAAGGCGATCCCGACCGGCGCCCTGTCGCTCGATCTCGCACTCGGCGTCGGCGGCCTGCCGCAGGGCCGCATCGTCGAGGTCTTCGGTCCGGAGTCCTCGGGCAAGACGACGCTCGTCTACCACGTGCTCGCCGAGGCCCAGAAGCGTGGCGGCATCTGCGCCTTCATCGACGCTGAGCACGCGATGGACCCGGTCTACGCGAAGCGGATCGGCGTCGACGTCGACGAGTTGCTGGTCTCCCAGCCCGACTACGGCGAGCAGGCGCTCGAGATCGCCGACATGCTGATCCGCTCGGGCACGATCGACGTCGTCGCGATCGACTCGGTCGCCGCGTTGACGCCGAAGGTCGAGCTCGAGGGTCAGATGGGCGACCAGACCGTTGGCCTGCAGGCGCGGATGATGAGCCAGGCGATGCGCAAGCTCGCCGGCAACCTCAACCGTGCCAACACGCTCTGCCTCCTGACCAACCAGATCCGCGAGAAGATCGGCGTGATGTTCGGCTCGCCGGAGACCCAGCCGGGCGGTCGCGCGCTGAAGTTCTACTCGTCGCAGCGGCTTGACATCAGGCGGATCGAGACGCTCAAGGAGGGCACCGAGGCGGTCGGCAACCGGGTCCGCGTCAAAGTCGTGAAAAACAAAGTTGCGGCGCCATTTCGCCAGGCGGAGTTCGATATCGAGTACGGCCAGGGGATCTCGACCGCCGGTTGCATCCTCGACCTCGGCATCGAGCACGACATCGTCCAGAAGTCGGGCTCGTTCTTCTCCTACGGCGACCAGCGACTCGGCCAGGGGCGCAACAACGCCAAGGGCTACCTGCGCGAGAACCCCGAGCTGATGGACGAGATCGAGCAGAAGATCTACGCCGCCGTCGGCATCGGACAAGAAGCGCCGATCGCGGCCGTCGAGCCGCCAGCCGGAGTGGACCCGGAGACCGGAGAGGTCCGCGAGGCCGCCTGAGCGAGCCGATGACGGACGAGCAGCGGGCGCTCGACCTCGCCTACAAGGCGCTGAATCGGCGCGACCGGACGGTCGGGGAGCTACGTGGCTACCTCGAGGGCAAGCTGGTCGAGCCCGCCGCCATCGACGGCGCGATCGCCGAGCTCGCGCAAGGGGGCTTCCTCGACGATGCGCGCTTCGCGCAACGGCTCGCCGAGGACAAGCGAACACTCGCGTTCTGGGGCTCTGAGCGAATCGAACGCGAGCTCCTACGCCGCGGTGTCGCGCCCGATCTAGTCGAGGAGACGTTGGCGGCGCAGGACGAAGAGGACGAGCTCGACACCGCACTGGCGCTGCTCGCCGACAAGGTCCGTGAGCCACCGGCCGACGACCGGTCGCGCGATCGTGCCTGGCGAATGCTCGTGCGCAAGGGATACGCCCCTGAGCTGGCCTATGCGGCGGTCAGGGCGCATTCAGCTGAATAGACAAGTGGGCGTAGCAGGGGTCACGGGCTTATCCATCCGGTAAGCCTATGTTTGCGGCGCGCCAACATCGTCACTACCCTGAGTCTCCAAGCGGCCGAAAGCTGGTCGAGCTAAGGAGATTGCACGATGGAGATCCTGCTGGCGGCACTGGTCGCAGCTACTGTTTCGGGGGTGGTCGTACTTGCCGCGCCACGGCTTCGCCGGCGGCCGGCGCTTGTCCACGGCGCACCGGCAGTAGGACCCCAGACCAGTCGTCGGCCAGGCCATGGCAAGCCCCACAAGGCGCCGGTCGCTGACAATCCCATCCAGCGCGACGAGTTCGACGATCTCGAGCGACAGCTGCGGGACCGCGAGCGTGAGATCAAAGGCGCCCAGGCGGCTTTCGAGGACAGCCGTCAGCGCCACCTGCGCGAACTGGAGCGCGTATCTGGCCTCACCGTCCCCGAAGCGCGCCAGGCGCTGATCGCGGAGCTCGAGGACGAGCTTCGCCACGAGCGTGCACGGCTGATCCGCCGGGTCGAGGATGAAACGCGCCACGACGCCGAGCGCCGCGCCCGGAGCATCCTCGCGACCTGCATGCAGCGGCTCGCAAGCGGGCACGCCGCCGAGGGAACTGTGACCTCGATCCAGCTCGACTCAGACGAGCTGAAAGGCCGCATCATCGGCCGCGAGGGACGTAACATCCGCGCGTTCGAGACCTTGACGGGCGTCGATGTGATCATCGACGACACGCCGGGAACGGTCGTCCTCTCAGCCTTCGACGGCGTGCGCCGCGAGATCGCGCGCCTGACACTCGAGAAGCTGCTCGCCGACGGGCGAATCCATCCGGCGCGGATCGAGGAGGCCTACGGCCAGGCGAAGTCCGAACTGGACCGCCGCATCGTCGAGCTCGGCGAGCAGGCCGAGCTCGAAGCCGGCGTCGGCACTGTTCATCCTGAGCTGACGCGACTGCTCGGCCGGCTGCGCTTTCGCACCAGCTACGGCCAGAACGTGCTCGAGCACTCGATCGAGAGCGCACGGCTCGCCGCGCTGACCGCCGCAGAGCTCGGAGCCAATCCGAAGATCGCCGCCCGTGCCGCGCTGCTGCACGACATCGGCAAGGCGGTCTCGCACGAGATCGACGGCCCGCACGCGATCGTCGGGGCGGAGCTCGCGCGCCGCTACGACGAGTCGGACGCCGTCGCCCATGCGATCGAGGCTCACCACAACGAGGTCGAGCCACAGACCGTCGAGGCGGTGATCGTCCAGATCGCCGACGCACTCTCGGGCGCACGGCGCGGTGCCCGCGGCAACTCGCTCGAGGACTACGTCGCCCGCCTGCACGACCTCGAGGGCGTCGCCGCGCGCCATCCCGGCGTCGAGAAGGTCTACGCGATGCACGCCGGACGGGAGCTGCGCGTGATCGTCAAGCCCGAGGAGATCGACGACGACGGTGCCACGATCCTCTCGCGCGAGATCGCCCGCGAGGTAGAGCGAGAGCTCGAATACCCGGGGCAGATCAAGGTCACGGTGATCCGCGAGAGCCGGGCCACCGAAATCGCCCATTGAACGCCGCTAGTCAGTAGCTTTTGGCGCGATGCGGCGCTACCACCTGACGACCTTCGGGTGCCAGATGAACGAGCACGACTCCGAGCGGATGAAGGGGATGCTCGACTCACTCGGCTATCAGCAGTCTGCGGAGCGCGCCGATGCCGATCTGATCCTGTTCAACACCTGCTCGATCCGCGAGTCCGCCGACTCGCGCTTCATCGGGCATCTCGGCGAGGCGAAACGGCTCAAGACCGAAGATCCGACGCGGATCATCGGGGTCGGCGGTTGCTGGTCGCAGTCGATGAAGGAGAAGGTCTTCGAGCAGTTCCCGTTCGTCGACGTCGCCTTCGGCCCCGGCCAGGTGCACCGGCTCGCCGAGTTCCTCAACAGCGATCAGCTGACCGCGCAGGGCTACTTCGAATTCGAGGGCTTCACCGGCCACCTGCCGATGAAGCGCGAGCGCGACTTCCAGGGCTGGGTCCAGATCTCGGTCGGCTGCAACTGCGTCTGCTCGTACTGCATCGTCCCGTCGACACGTGGCCGCGAGGTCTCGCGCCCCGCCGACGAGCTCGTCGCAGAGATCGAGCGGCTGGCCGCCGACGGCGTGCGCGAGGTGACGCTGCTCGGCCAGAACGTCAACTCCTACGGGCGCGATCTGCCGGTCGGCGCGAAGGCGACCTTCGCGGAGCTGCTGGCGATGGTCGACGCGATCGACGGCATCGACCGTGTCCGCTACACCAGCCCACACCCGAAGGACATGCGCGAGGACGTGATCCGTGCGCACGCCGACCTGCCGAGCATCTGCCCGCACATCCACCTACCGTTGCAGTCCGGCTCCAGCCGCGTCCTGAAGGCGATGCGCCGCACCTACAATCGCGAGCGCTACATGGACCGCGTCGCGCTGATTCGCGACATCGTTCCCGACTGCTCGATCACGACCGACATCATCGTCGGCTTCCCGGGCGAGACCGATGCCGAGTTCGAGGAGACGCTGGAGGTAGTGGAGGCGGTCAAGTACGACTCGGCGTTCACCTTCATTTTCTCGCCGCGCCGCGGCACGGCCGCCGCGGATCTCGACGGCCAGCTCTCGCACGCGGTCAAGCGCGAGCGGATGGAGCGGCTGGTCGAGGCGGTCCAGCGACTGGCCGCCGAGCGCGCTCAGCGGTTCGTCGGCCGCACCGTCGAGGTTCTCGTCGAGGGGCCGTCACGGACCGATCCGTCGAGGATTCGCGGTCGCACCACCCACGGCAAGACGATCAACTTCGAGGGCCTCGCGCTGCCGGGCGAGATGACCCAGGTCGAGGTGACGTCGGCAACGAGCACGACGCTCGCCGGGCAAGAGTCGCTGCTCGCTCGCGTAGGCGCTTGACGCAGGTAGTCGCGCTCTTCGGGCCGACGGGAGTCGGAAAGACCGCGGTCGCGCTGGAGCTGGCGGATCGACTGCGCGAGAGCGGGGAGGATCCCGTCGCGATCTCCTGCGACGCCCTGCAGGTGTACGAAGGGCTGTCGGTCCTCACGGGCACCGCGAGCGCCGAGGAGCAGCAGCGGCTCGAGCACCGCATGGTCGGGATCGTCCCCGTCAGCGAGCCGTTTTCCCTGGGCGACTACATGCCGCGCGCGCACGCCGAGATCGACGCAGCTCTGCGGGCTGGCCGGCAACCGATCGTCCTCGGCGGCACCGGTCTCTACCTGCGCGCCGCGCTCGCGGAGCTGTCGCTGGAGAAGGTGCCGCCGAACACCGAGACATCGGAGCTGTGGTCGCCGGAGACGCGCCATCCGACGGCGATCTTCGGGCTGACGATGGAACGCGAGCAGCTCTACCGGCGGATCGACGCCCGCGTCGACGCGATCGTCGCAGCCGGCGCGGAGGACGAGGTTCGGCGCGCGCAAGCGCTAGGTCCCTCGCACACCGCCCGCAAGGCGCTCGGCTTCTCAGAGCTGCTGGAGGGCGATATCGACCGGATGAAGCAGCGGTCGCGCAACTACGCGCGCCGTCAGATGACATGGATGCGCAAACTGCCGAACGTGCGGCAAATCGACATGACCGAACGCTCGCCAGAGCAGGCGGCGGCGGAGATTCATGCGCGACTGCGGCGGTAGACGAAGACGCTCCTATACTCGCTAGGGCGGAGAGGCGTCGTGAACGAGTTGAGGAGACCGTCACGTTGCGTAAGCCCTGCCTACCCCTGTTCCTGATCAGCCTGCTGACGGCGTTCGCCGCCGCGCCGGGGGTCGCGAACGCCGCGCCGCTGGACTTCGGCGGGACGGTTCGTAACGTGCTGCCACCGGGGCAGTCGGGCGCGGTACCGGTAGTGCCGAACAGCACCGATCAAATCTTGCTCTACGACGGTCTGACGCCGCTGCAGGGCAATGTCGGGCCAGGGGCGATCACGCGCTACTTCAAGTCGGCGGCGTTCGACATGCCGCGCGGGGGGAAGACGATCCGGCCGCGCAAGGGGCTGAGCATCAGGCGCGACCGTTACGGCGTGCCGCACGTACACGGCCGGACGCGGGCGCTGGTGACATTCGGTGCCGGTTGGGTAACCGCGCAGGACCGCGGTCTGTTCATCGAGACCGTGCGCGGTCCGGCGCGGATCGCCGCGCTCGACGTGCCGGGGCTCAACGCGTTTTCGCTGGCGACCTCGCTGCGCCAGTTCACTCCGAGCGCCGCGACTGAGCGCTTCCTCAACGCCGAGGCTAAGCCGCTGCGCCGCGCCGGCCGCAAGGGCCGTCAGGTGCTGCGCGACATCGACTCCTACCTGGCCGGGATCAACGCGTACTACCGCGCGACCGGCAACTCGGCGCGACCGTGGAAGCGCGCCGACCTGTTCGCGGTCACGTCGCTGATCGGCGCCGTCTTCGGCAAGGGCGGCGGCAACGAGGTGCGCAGCTCGCAGCTGCTGTCCGCGCTACGCGCGCGGCTCGGGGCGAGCGGCGGGACGAGCGTCTGGCGCGACCTACGCGAGGCGCAGGACCCCGAGACGCCGGTCACCCTCTCGAAGCGGTTCCCGTACCCGTCCGGCGGCAGCGGCAGCGCGCCCGGCTCGCGGGTGGTCGACGCCGGCTCGGTTAGCGCCGCGGCGGCCCGCGCGGCGACGGTCGAGACCCAGCAGCGCAGGCAGATGTCGAACGCGCTGCTGGTCGGGCGCAAGCGGTCCGCCAACGGCCGGCCGCTAGCGGTGATGGGACCACAGGTCGGTTACTTCTACCCGCAGTTCCTGATGGAGCTTGACCTCCACGGCGGCGGTATCGACGCACGCGGGGCGGCCTTCCCGGGCGTCTCGCTCTACGTCCTGCTCGGGCGTGGGCGCGACTACGCCTGGAGCGCGACGTCATCGGGCTCGGACAACGTCGACCAGTACGTCGAGCAGCTCTGCAACGGCGACGGCGACGGCAGCCCGGCGACTCGTGCGTCGACCGGCTACGTCTACAAGGGCCGCTGCCGACCGATGGGCAGCTTCAACGCCGGCACGCTCGGCGCCGGCGGGGGCGAGCCGGCGCGCCAGATCGTCTACCGCCAGACGGTCCACGGGCCTGTCTCGGGGACGGTCACGGTTGGCGGCCGGCCCTACGCCGTGACCCTCAAGCGCTCGACACGCGGTCGCGAGCCGATGAGCGCGATCGGATTCGCCGACCTCAACACCAACCGCGTGCGCTCGGCACGCGACTTCGCACGGGTGATGAATCAGGTCGAGTACACCTTCAACTGGCACTACGCCGACAACCGCGACGTCGCCTTCTTCTCGTCCGGGCGGCTGCCGATCCGGGCGCGCGGCACCGATCCGAGCCTGCCGACGCTGGGCACCGGCAGCCACGAGTGGCGCGGCTGGCTGTCGCGCGCCGGCCACCCACAGGCGATCAACCCGTCGAGCGGCGTTATCCGCAACTGGAACAACAAGCCGGCGGCTGGCTTCGGGGCGGCCGACGACGAGTTCAGCTACGGGTCCGTGCACCGTGTCGACCTGTTCAAGGGCTTCAAGCGCAAGATGCGGCTCAACCAGCTGATCGGCGTGATGAACCGCGCCGCCACCCAGGACCTGCGCGCCGTCGAGGCCTGGCCGCAGATTGCCGCTGTGTTGCGCGGCGGACCGGCGCCCGACGCACGGACCCAGCAGGCGGCCGACCTCGTGACCGCCTGGTCCGGCCGTGGCGCCAGCCGGCTCGACCGCAACCTCGACGGGACGATCGACGATCCCGGCGCGGCCGTGCTCGACCGGGCCTGGACCGGGCTCGCCGACGCCGTCCTGTCGCCGGTGCTCGGCCCGCTGACGACCGATCTGGCGCGGATCATCCAGCGCGACGACGCCGCCAGCTCGCAGGGCAGCTCGTACGGTTCCGGCTGGTACGGCTACGTCGACAAGGACCTGCGCAATCAACTCGGGCGCAAGGTCAGCGGCCGCTTCAGCCGCCGCTACTGCGGTGGCGGCAATCTGACGGCATGTCGCACGTCGTTGTGGGCGGCCGTCAAGCAGGCCGCCGACGGCCTGGCCGCGACCCAGGGCGCCAATCCGGCGGCCTGGCGCTCCGACGCCAACGCCGAGCGGATCGTCTTCCTGCCGGGGCTGCTCGGCCCGAACAACACGATGCGCTGGACCAACCGGCCGACCTTCCAGCAGGTGATCTCGTTCAAGGGGCACCGCAAGCGGCCGTGAGCCTGGAGCGACGCCTCACGTAGAGTCCCGCGCCGTGAAGTTCGAGAAGTGGAACGCGCTCGGGAACGACTACGCCATCGTCGAGGCGCAAGCGCTGCCGTTCGAGCTGACGCCGGCGCGGGTGCGGGCGCTCTGCGCACCGCACAGCGGCGTGGGGGCGGACGGCGTGCTGTTGCTCGACCAGCCGACCGCGGACGGCTTCGTCGCGTCGCTGCGGATCTTCAACCCGGACGGCTCCGAAGCCGAGCTATCGGGCAACGGCGTCCGCGAGGCGGTGATGTACCTACGCCGCTCCGGCTGGACCGAGCACGACAGCTTCGGAATCCAGACCGCCGCCGGCGAGATCCGGCCGCGGATCACCGGGCCGACGACCTGCACCGTCGACATGGGGCGGGCAAGGCTGACGTCGAACAGCTACGACGGCCGCGGCACGCTGACCGCCAACGGCCGCGACTACGACTTCCAATTCGTCTCGATCGGCAACCCGCAGTGCGCGATCGAAGTGCCGGAGGGGTTGGAGGCCCTCGACCTGCCGGCGATCGGGCCGGCGATCGAGCATCACGAGCTGTTTCCCAATCGGACCAACGTCTCGTTCTGGCGGCGCGAGTCCGACAGCTCGATCCGGGCGCGGATCTTCGAGCGTGGTGTCGGCGAGACGATGTCGTCGGGGACCGGCGCGACGGGGGCGGCCGTTGCGGCCGTGCTGCGCGGCCTCGACAGCCCCGTGACCGTCCATCTCGACGGCGGCGACCTCGAGGTCGAGGTGGGGGAGGATCTGCACGTCAACTTGACCGGCTGGGCAGTACCCGTCTACGCGGGTGAGCTGAGCCCTGAATTCCTGGAGGCATTGAGAGAGGCATGAAGACGAGCGCGCGGCTGGACCGCCTGCCCCCGTATCTGTTCGCCGAGCTGGAGCGCAAGATCGCCGACAAGAAGGCGGCCGGCATCGACGTAATCAGCCTCGGCATTGGCGACCCGGATACGCCGACGCCGGCGCTGGTCGTCGACGCGCTCGCGACGGCGGCCGCCGACCCGGGCACTCATCAGTACCCGTCGAACCGTGGCCGCGCTGAGTATCGGCAAGCGATCGCCGACTTCTACGCGCGCCGCTTCGGCGTGACGCTCGACCCGGAGACCGAGATCATCCCGGCGCTCGGCGCTAAGGAGTGCGTCTTCAACCTCAACCTCGCCTTCCTCGACCCGGGCAGCGTCGCACTGGCGGCCGATCCCGGCTACCCGGTCTACACCGGCGGTCCGCTGATCGCCGGCGCCGAGAGCGTGCTGATGCCGCTGGTGCCGGAGCTCGGCTTCGTCCCAGACCTCGACGCGATCCCGTTCGAGGCGCGCGAGGCGGCGCGGCTGATGTACCTCAACTACCCGAACAACCCGACCGGCGCCGTGGCTCCGGAGGGCTTCTTCGAGCAGGTCGTCGAGTTCGCCCGTACTCACGACATCCTCGTCGTCCACGACGCCTCCTACACCGAGACGACGTTCGACGGCTACATCGCACCGAGCTTCCTCGAGACGCCGGGCGCCAAGGATGTTGGCGTCGAGATCTTCTCGCTGTCGAAGGGCTACAACATGACGGGCTGGCGAACGGCGGCGATCGTCGGCAACGCCGAGGCTGTCGCGGCCTACTGGAAGCTTAAGACGAACATCGACTCGGGCATGTTCGAGGCGATCCAGCTCGCCGCCGTCGAGGCGCTGTCGGAGCAGGGCGACCAGATCGCGCGCGACATGAGCGCCGTCTACGCCCGCCGCCGCGACCTCGTCGTCGACGCGCTGCGCGCGATCGGCGTCGACGTCCGCTCGCCGCAGGGCACGATCTACGTCTGGGCGCCGGTCCCCGAGGGCCACACGTCGGCCTCCTACTGCGAGCTCGTGCTCGAGGAATCCGCTGTCGTCGTATCGCCCGGAGGCGCCTACGGCCCCAACGGCGAGGGCTTCTTCCGCATTTCGCTGACGGTGCCCGACGAGCGCCTCGCCGAGGCGATGGAGCGTCTGCGCGCGAGCCTGGGGGGCTGACCGCGGGCGACCGCGGTCGGGGTCGCGAGGATGATCGAGGCGCTCGCCTGGGGCTCGCTGGCGGCGGCGTCGCTCGTCATCGGCGCGCTGCTCACCTTCGCGCGCGACTGGGACGATC
>CBFGZN010000036.1:0-15055 GCA_965653255.1 uncultured Solirubrobacterales bacterium
TGCACGAGCAACACCGCGGTGATCGCGCGCGAAGACGATCGCGAACAGGAAGACGAGGCTCGTCACCTCGACCGCAGCCGGGCCGTTGTAGTCGAACGGTGCGTCGAGCCAGCCCTCCTGGAAGGCAAGCACGACCAGGCCGAGCGTCGCGCCGAGCGTCAGCGTGTTCATCAGCAACGTCTTGACCGGCAGCAGGACCGACCCGGTGAGCAGGAACAGGATCAGCAGCGTCGTCAGTGCGACGATCGCCACGACCATCGGCGCGTGGTCGAGCAGGCTCTGCTTCTGGTCGACGAAGCGCGCGGTGTTGCCCGCGACGAGGGTCGTCGCAGTGCCCGGCGGGGCGAGGTCGCGGATCGAGTGGACGGCGTCCTGGGCCGCGCCCCCGAGCGCCGGAGCGGGCGCGGCGAAGTTGGCGTAGGCCACGGTATCGCCGGCGCGCACGAACGGCGTGCTCGGCTCGATCCCGTCGATCGCCTCGATCCGGCGCGCGTATGCCGCCAGCTCGGCGTCGCTCGCCTCGCCGCGCACCGCGACCGTGACCGCCTCGCTCACGTCGCGCGGGTAGTGAGCGTTGACGTACTGGTAGGCGTCGTAGGACGGCTGGCCGGGGGGCACCGCCTCGGCGCTCGGACCGGTGAGCGTGGTGAACAGCAGTGGCGAGGCGGCCGCGAGCAGCAGCCCGGCGCTCGCCAGCGCCGTTGCGACCGGCCGGCGCATCACGCCGTGGGCGAGCCGGTACCAGCCGTCCGACTCGTCGGAGACCGCCGGCCCGCGGCGGACCGACCACTTGTCGATGTTGGTGCCGAGCAGCGCCAGCAGCGACGGCACGACGAGGATCGCGATGATCGCCGAGAGCACGCCGACCGCGGCGCCGGCAACGGCCATCGAGTAGAGGAAGCGCTGCGGCATCACGACCAGTGCGGCGAGCGCGACGGCGACCGTGAAGCCCGAGAACATCGCCGTGCGGCCGGCAGTGAGCACGGTCCGGCGGTGGGCCTCGCGGGTCGCGCCGTCGGCGGCGATCTCCTCGCGGTAGCGCGAGACCATCAGCAGCGCGTAGTCGACGGCTAACCCAAGACTGAGCCCGGTGGCGATGTTCATCGCGAACAGCGACGTGTCGACGAGCTCAGACATCACGCGCAGCACGAGGAACGTCCCGACGATCGAGATCACGCCGATCAGCAGCGGGATCGATGCCGCGACGACGCCGCGGAAGACGAGCAACAGCAGCACGGCGAGGATCGGGAAGGCGATCAGCTCGGCCTTCGTCAGATCCTCGCGCGTCTGGTCGTTGGTCTCGTTGAAGCCGGCCGCGAAGCCGCCCATCCCGACGTCGAGCTTGCTCGACGCGGCGATCGGGGCGACGTCCTCGGCGACGAAGCCGCCGGTGTCCTCGACGTCGGCGGTCGTGAGGTGGACGGAGACGACGATCGACTCGCCGTCCTTGGCGACGAGACGGCTGGTCGCACGCCGGGCCGCCGCGCGCTCGCGCGCGCCAGGTTGCGCATCGCTGGCCGACGGCCCACCGGGCGCCACCGGGTTCACGACCCGTCCGACGTGCTCGACCTGGCCGACCTCCTCGGTCAGCCGCGCGACCTCACGCAGCACCGCGGGGCTGGTGGTGTCGATCTTCCCGCCATCCGGATCGCGCACCACCAGGAAGAGCGCTGCGTTGGGGTCGTAGCCGAGCGCGTCGCGCAGCGTGTCGGCGGCCTGCTCGCTCTCCGACGCGCTGTCGGTGAAGCCGGCGGCCTTGAGGTGCTTCTCGACGTCGTGGCCAAGGGCGATCGCCAGGATGGCGAACACCCCCACCAGCGACAGGACGAGCTTCGGGCGGTTCGAGGTGAGGTCGGCTATCCGGGCGAGCATGGCGGCGACTGTACCAGAGTGAGTTCCGAAAAGGAACCCATAGGTTTACACCGGGAACCCACCCCGCTACAGTGCCTGCAGATGACCCGCACCCCGCTCGACCACATGAACTGCTCGATCGCGCGCACGCTCGACGTGATCGGCGACGCCTGGACGGCACTGATCCTGCGCGACGTCGCGCTCGGGATCACCCGCTTCGACGCGCTCCAGCGCGACCTCGGAATCTCGCGCAAGGTGCTCAGCGAGCGTCTCGCGGCGCTAGTCGAGCACGACGTGCTGCAACGCGTCCCCTACCAGGAGAAGCCCACCCGCTACGACTACTACCCGACCGAGAAGGGCGCCGACCTGGGCTTCGTCCTGCTCGCGATGCAGACCTGGGGCAACCGCTGGATCTTCGGCGAGCAGGGCCCGCCGCTGCTGCTGCGCCACGAGCCCTGCGGCGCGACGATCGAGGCGGTCACCGCCTGCTCGAACTGCGGCGAGCAGCTCTCGGTCGGCGACCTGACCCCACTGCCCGGACCGAGCTTCGACCCGGGCATGACCGAGCTCTCGGCCGCGCTCGAGCGGCGCGAGGCCGCCTTCGCCGCAGCCCGGACCGAGCCGGTTCCCAGCGGGGTCGGCGACAGCGCGAACGCCACCTGACGCACCCCGCGAAATCGCCCTGGGCCAACCGCATCAAGTGGTGTTTACGCCCTCCGTGGTTGGGCAACCCTGCCGCCCCAGGAAACTTCGAGAGAGGAGCGGAGATGGCCGACACGGCGATTTCAGCCGGTGCAACCGGCAGCTCCGGCGGGTCCAACGGCGGCGCGACGGAGCAGGCACAGGACAAGGCGAAGGAGGTGGCCGGACAGGCGCAGGAGAAGGCGCGTGATGCCAGCCAGCAGGTGCGTGGGCGCGTCAGCGAGCAGGTCGACCAGCGGTCCACGCAGGCCGGCGAGCAGATCCGCGGGACCGCTGGAGACGTCCGCTCGTTCGCCGAGCAGCTGCGCGGGCAGGGCAAGGACAAGCCGGCGCGGTACGCCGATCAGGCCGCGGATCGCGCGGAGCGCCTCGGCGGCTATCTAGAGGAGGCGAACGGGGACCGGATCCTGCGCGATGTCGAGGACTTCGGCCGGCGTAACCCGTGGGCCGTGGTGGCCGGCGGCCTCGCGCTCGGCTTCGCCGCCTCGCGGATGCTCAAGGCCTCGAGTGGCGAGCGCTATCGCTCGTCCGCCCCGACACAGGTGTCCTCCGGTGCGCAGCTGCAGGCTGGCGCCGAGACACAGCCACACGCCGGTACGGGCACCAGGCCGAGTCAATTCGACCCGCACCGATAGCCATGGCCGACAGGAACGGTGATAACGACCTGTACGACCGCCCGACCGGGGAGCTGCTGCGTCAGCTCTCGCAGCAGACGACCGACCTGGTTCGCCAGGAGATCGAGCTGGCGAAGGCGGAGATCGGCGAGAAGGGCAAGCAAGCCGGCCTCGGGGCGGGCATGTTCGGCGGCGCTGGGCTCTTCGGAGCCGGCGCGTTCGCGGCGCTGACGACGACGATCATCGCGGCGCTCGATCGCGCCATGGCGCTGTGGCTCGCGGCGCTGATCGTCGCGGTCGTCTACGGGATCGTCGCCGCGGTGCTGGCGCAGCGCGGCAAGCGGAAGGTGCAGGAGGTCGGCGCCCCGGTGCCGGAGCAAACCACGGAGAGCGTCAAGGAGGATGTCCAATGGGCCAAGACCCGAATGAGATCAGGCAGGAAATAGAGAGCACACGCGCGGAGATGGGTGAGACCGTCGAGGCGCTCGGCCACAAGACCGACGTGACCGGCAGGGCGAAGGGCGCCGTGGCGGACCGCGTCGAGTCGGTGCGGTCGAAGGTCGCGGGCTCGACACCCGATAGCGGCGAGGTCAAGCAGGGCGCCCGCCAGGCGGCTGGCGTCGCCCAGGAGAACCCGCTCGGCCTCGCGGTCGGTGCGGCCGCTGTCGGCTTCGTCGCCGGCATGCTCGTTCCCTCGACCAAGGTCGAGGACGAGCGCATCGGGCCGATGGCCGACCAGATGAAGGACAAGGCGCGCGAGGTCGGCCAAGAGGCCGTCGAGCGTGGCAAGGACGTCGCGCAGCAGGCCGCGGAGACCGCCCAGCAGGCGGGCCGCGAGCAGGCAGAGGAGATGCGGCAGAGCTAAGCGCGAGCGGTCAGGCGGCGGCGCCGGAGGCCTCGGCCTCCGTCCGCCCGCCGCCGCTCTGGCGACGGCCGTAGAGCGTGCCGATCAGCAGCTCGGTGACGTTCGGGTCGAACTGCGTGCCGGCGTGCTCGGAGAGCTCGCGGACGGCGTCGGCGTGACTCATCCCCTTGCGGTAGGGCCGGTCGGAGGTCATCGCGTGGTAGGCGTCGCAGGCGAGGATGATCCGCGCGCCGATCGGGATCTGGTCGCCGGAGATGCCGTCCGGGTAGCCGCCGCCGTCGAAGCGCTCGTGCTCGTGGCGGACGATCCGCGCGATCGGCCCCATGCCGGGGATCGCTCGCAGGATCCGCTCGCCGATCGCAGGGTGCTCGCGCATCACCTTCCACTGGTCGTCGTCGAGCGGGCCCGGCTTGTTGAGGATGTCGTCTGGGATCGCGACCTTGCCGATGTCGTGCAGCAGCGCGGCCGCCTTGATCTGGTCGACCTCGGGGCCACTAAGGGCGAGCCCGCGGGCGACCGACTCGACGAGGTCGACGACGGCCTCGAGCCGCTGGCGGTCGGCGCCACCGAGCAGAAGGACATCGCCAAGAAGTTCTTCACCAGCCTGCTCGACGAGGTCGACGACAGACTCGGAGTGCTCGCCGGTGTAGCGGTCGCGCTCGAGCAGCGCCTCCGCGAGCGCGGCGATCACGTCGCCCTGGGCGCGCGGCTTGTCGCCGTCGGCGGTGTCGGCCGCGTCGCTGGCGGCGGCGCGACCGCCGCCGAGCGAGCGCGCGACGTCGACGCGCGCGCCGGCCTTGGCCAACAGCTGCTCGGAGCTCGTCCCGCGCTCCCACTGGGCAACCCCGACCGAGACGGTGACGCTCTCGAGCTCGCCGACGTGCAGCGCCTCGAGCGCGATGAAGATCCGGTCGAACGCCTGCATCGCCTCCTCGGCGCGCGTCTCGGGCAGCATCGCGACGAACTCGTCGGCACCGGAGCGGCTGACGACGTCGTTGGTGCGGACCTGCTCGCCGAGCAGCTTGCCGACCGTGGCGAGCACCTGGTCGCCGACCTTACGGCCGTGGTGGGCGTTGATCGAACGGAAGCCGTCGACGTCGATCACCGCGACGGTCAGCGGGCTGCCGTGGCGGCGCGAGCGCTCGATCTCCGGAACCAGCCGGCGGTCGAGCGCGTCGAGCAGCGGCAAACCGGTCAGCGGGTCGGCGGTACGGGCCGCGCGCAGCTCGTTCTCGAGGCCAGCGATCTGACGGCGCGCCTCTTCAAGGCTCGCCTGAAGCCGCTCGACCTCCTGCCTGCGCCCGCCCATTGGCCCAAGTTTCGGGCGCTATGCCCGAAAACTTGAGCCTTGCAAGCGAAATTGGACTGACCGCTTTTGTCGTTCTAGACGAACTCGGCGAGCGCCGGATCCGGCTCGCCGGTGTCCTCGGTGGCGCCCTCGTGGGCGTCGCCGCCGCCGTGCGCGGCCGCCATCTCCTCGGGCGACGGCGAGCGCAGGAGGACGAGCGCCACGACGAACGCGATCGCCACCAGGCCGGCGCCGATCAGGTAGGCGACGTGGAAGCCGGAGTTGAGCGCCGACAGCGCCGACTCGCCCTCGGCGAGCAGCGAGTCGGTGCGGTCCGCCGCCACCGTCGCGAGCACCGCGAGGCCGATCGCGCCGCCGACCTGAACGGTCGTGTTGATCAGGCCCGAGGCGAGGCCCGAGTCCTGCATGCTCACGCCGGACATCGACAGCATCATCAGCGACGGGAAGCCCATGCCGGCGCCGAGGCCGATCAGCACGACCGGCGGGACGACGTCGAGCAGGTAGGCGCCGTCGACCGGCGTGCGGGCGAACAGCAGCAGCCCGGCGCCGATGAACACCAGCGCCGAGACGAGCGTGTTCTTCGCTCCGAAGCGCATGATCAGCTTCTCCGAGAAGCGCAGCGACATCGCGCCCATCACGATCGTCGAGGGCAGGAACGCCAGGCCGACCTCGAGCGGGTCGTAACCGAGCACCTGCTGCAGGTAGAGCGCGCCGAGGAAGAACATCGCGAACATCCCGGCGACCAGGAACATCATCACGACGTTCGCCCCGACGATGTTGCGCACCTTGAACAGCCGCAGCGGCATCAGCGGGTGCTCGAGCCGCGACTGGCGGAAGACGAACGCGGCGACCAGCGCCAGCCCGACGGCGCCGAGGCCCAGCACGCGGCCGGAGATCCAGCCCTCCTCACCGACGCCGAGGATCGCGTAGACGGCGATCATCACGCCCGAGGTCAGCAGCACCGCGCCGGGGATGTCGGCGCCCTGCTCGAAGCCGATGCCGTCCTTGCCCTCGACCAGCTTCAGCGCGAAGTAGGCGGTCGCGATCCCGACCGGGATGTTGATGAAGAAGATCCAGTGCCAGGAGATGAGGTCGGTCAGGACGCCGCCCGCGATCAGGCCGATCGAGCCGCCGGCCGAGGCGACGAAGCCGTAGACGCCGATCGCCTTCGCCTGCTCGCGCGGCTCGGGGAACATCGTCACGATCATCCCGAGCACGACCGCCGAGGCCGCCGCGCCGCCCGCGCCCTGGACGAAACGCGCGGCGATCAGCATCTCCTGCGTCTGCGCCAGCGCGCAGAGCGCCGACGCCACCGTGAAGATCGCGAGGCCGATCATGAAGATCTTGCGCTGGCCGATCAGGTCGCCGAGCCGGCCGGCGAACAGCAGCAGGCCGCCGAACGGGATCAGGTAGGCGTTGACCACCCAGGCGAGGTTGTTCTGCGAAAAGCCGAGGTCCTCCTGGATCGACGGCAGCGCGACGTTGACGATCGTCGCGTCGAGCACGATCATCAGCGCCCCCGCGCAGAGCACGTAGAGCGCCAGCCAGCGGCTGCGGTCGTGGTCGATCGGTGTCTCGGTCGCGGCAGTCACGGTCACGGTCTCCTTCGTCATCGAATGCGTTCGCCGTTGAGACCGCGGCTGGCTCGAAAACTCATCGCGGTCAGGCAGTGGCGGGCTACCTTGGGGAGGGCAGCCCACCAAGTTAGCGCGACCGGCCGCTAACGGCCCGTCGCGGCGCGGTTGGCCTTGACCTTGGCCCGAATCCGGGCCTCCTGCTCGCGCAGCTCAGGCGTGAAGGCGTCGCCGAAATCGTCGTCCTCGGCGAGCTGGCGCACCTCGAGCTCGAAGCCGCCGGGTACGCCGCCGAACGGCGCCTTGGAGATCCACTCGATCGCCTCATCGCGCGAGTCGACCTGGAACAGCCACCACCCGGCGATCAGCTCCTTGGCCTCGGTGAACGGCCCGTCGACGACCGACCGCTCCTCACCGTCGAAGCGCAGCTTGAAGCCCTCCGTGCTCGGCAGCAGACCCTCGCCGGCCAGCATCACGCCGGCGTCAGCCAGCTGCTCGTTGTAGCGGCCCATCGACGCGAACATCTCTGTCGTTTGCTCGGTCGGCATCTCCATGCCCTCGGTCTCGGGCGTGGACTTGACGATCACCATGTAGCGCATCGGAAGCTCCTTCTCGTTCGGGGGGAACCAGTCTTTCTACCCGTACGTCGAACGAGCACCCAGGAAATCGACATCCAGGGCTCATTTGTCCGGATGAGTCTGCTCGCACGTCGGGGTCGCGCGCGTGCGACAGTAGAGCCCGGGTCACCAACGAGAGGGAGATTCGCCGCATGGCATCAGTTCGCAAGGAGATCCAGATCGACGCCGGCCCCGACGCGGTCTGGGACGCGGTGCGCGACTTCGGGGCGCTGCACGAGCGCCTGGTGAAGGGCTTCGTCGTCGACACCAAGCTCGATGGCGACGACCGGATCGTCACGTTCGCCAACGGCGCGGTGCAGCGCGAGCCGCTGGTCGCGCTCGACGACGACGACGCTCGCCGGCTCGTCTACGGCGCCGTCGACTCCCCGCTCGGCGCAACGCACTACAACGCCACGGTGACCGTGACCTCCGACGGCGGGTCCGGCAGCCGGATCGACTGGGTCGTCGACGTCCTACCCAACGAGCTCGAGCCGATCCTCAGCCAGGTCATGGACCAGGGCGCGGCGGCGATGAAGGCGACGTTGGACGGCTAACCAACCCTCACCCGTGACGGGACGAGTCACGCTGGCGCTCACGGCGCTCGGCGCGACCCTCCAGAACGAGCATGACGGCGATGCCCGTGAAGAACGCAGGCCAGAGGATCAACTGCCTCTCCGTCTCGCCCGGGTTGGCACCGAAGATCAATAAACCAGTGATCAGCATCGCGATCGCGACAGCGGCTCCTATGTTGCCATTCCGAAGACTCATATGCATATATCCTATCCTATAGTCAGCTCGGTCAGGTAAGCGGCTGCCATCCACAGCCCACCTATGTAGCTGCCGTTGAGGATGGCTCTATCCCGCCACGATTCCTTGCGGCCAAGAAGCAGGCCGATGGCTCCTGCGACGAACCCCCCAAGGAACGCCCCGGCTCCTATAGACGTCGCCGCATCCTCTCCGAAGGCGCTCACGGGACCAGCCGCCGCTACGAGCTGCGCCACAGTGGCGTGAGGATCGAGGGCCATACGGGCAACCTAGGACCGTGCGACGCACGGGATACAACGCTTCTGCAACGGAAGGGAGCCCTTCATGTCACGACTGACCTGCAGCATCTCGACCTCATTGGACGGCTACATCGCAGGACCAGATCCGGGACCCGATCAGGGGCTTGGAGCCGGCGGCGAGCAGCTACATGAGTGGATCTTGGGGCTGGCGTCGTGGAGGGAGATGCACGGGAAGGAGGGCGGCGAGCGCAACGTCGACTCCGACCTGCTCCAGGAGGGGCTCGACGCGACCGGCGCGATCATCGTCGGCAAGCGGATGTTCGGCGGCTGGGACGGCCCGTGGGGCGACGAGCCGACGGTTGGCGTCTGGGGCGAGAACCCGCCGTTCGCCGTGCCTGTATTCATACTGACCCACTACGAGCGCGAGCCGATCGCCGTCGGTCAGACGACCTACACGTTCGTCAGCGACGGGATCGAGTCGGCGCTTGAGCAGGCGACGGCGGCGGCCGACGGGAAGGACGTCAGCATCGGCGGCGGGGCGAACGTGATCCAGCAATACCTGGAAGCGGGGCTGCTGGACGAGTTGCAGGTAAGCGTGGTGCCGGTGCTGCTGGGCGGTGGGGTGCGGTTGCTCGACAACGTCGGTGACGGACCGAAGCTAGAGCGGACGCGGGTACTGGAATCACCGAGCGGGGTGACGCACCTGCGATACGAGGTGGCGCGGTAGGGAGGAGCCGTCAACGAGTGAGAGCCGGCGGTTGCCGGCTCTCACGGTGCACTGCGTTTGAGGGTGGGCTAGTTCCGTGCTTTGGCCGCCGCCCGCTTGGCTTGGCGTTTGGCGGCCTTGCTCTGTTTCCTGGTGCACGGGGTCTTCATCCGGACATCGAAGTCGTGACGGCGGCCGTTCTGGCCGTCCATGTCGGCTTCGGCGGTGTGGCGGCCGACGCAGAGGTTGATGTTGCCCGCCGTGTCCGGGTGACGGCAAGGATTCCTGTCCTGCCGCCACGGATGTTGAGGTTGAACTGGTTGATCGGCGCGTCTGGAACCGAGGCGAACGTGTTGACCAGCTTGCCGCTCTTGGTCGTATCGCTCTCACCGCGGAGGTTGACCGCGATCTCGCCGCGGAGCGCGACGACGATCATCGGCAGCGTCCTGATCTGGTTTCCGGTCTTGGGGTCGATGCGGACGTTCTTGACGAAGTAGACGTTGCCGACCAGCGGGTCGTTGAGCAGTGGCGACACCGCCTTGGCCCGTCCGACGATCGATCTCTTCAGACAGTGATTCTCCAGATCGTCCTTGGTCCCGTCGACGAACTCGCAGAGAGCCTGGGCGTTGTCGGGGTCAAGGGCCAGCGACTTCGGCAACCGGACCTCGGCCTTCTTGATGCCTGCCTCGCCGATGCCGGTTTGGGTCACTGTCGCCTTGACGCCGGGGTGTTTGCCGGTGGTTGTCTGCTTGCGGCCGGTCAGGGCCAGCGTGAGCTTTGGCTTGAACGGGAGCGCGGCGCAGCCTGTTGCCTGGAATGGGTTGGAGCGGTTCGCGATGATTCCCTCGGTTGAGGTGATCGCGGCGTTGACTTGCTTGGCGGAGCAGTCGGTCGGGTTGAGCATGAAGCCGAGCCGGTCGACGTTGACCAGCACTCGGCGTACGCGGAGGGGCACCCCGTGCCAGATCGTCGGGAACGGGTCTGAGATCGCCTTGACCTGCGCGGTGACCGGGTCGACGGTGATCTTCTGACGCACGACGATCGGGCTGAGCTCGAACGCGCCTCTGAACGGACCGGCGATCGCGCGGACTTTCACCGCGAGGCCGTATGGGCCGCCCTTGTATCCCTCGGTCAGGAACGCCTCGCCCTTTTCCTCGAGCACGAACGGGTCGCCCGACCCTGCGCTCGCGTCGACCGTCCCGATCCGTGAGGCGGCGGGGCAGTTGCCTGCATTGGCTTGCGCATTGGCGCACAGGGGAATGTCCTTGACGGATGCGAGCAGCCCTGGGGGCAGCTCGGCCGTCAGGCCCTTGACCCACTGGTCGCCTTGCGGTCGTGTGAACTCGAATCCGAACGCGCCGCTCTTGGCCGCGGCGGCGTTGCTCATGCCGGCCTTGAGGCTCGGGTCGAAGCCGTAGTCGCAGTCGCCGTCGATCGTCCAGTTCTGCTCCCCGATCGAGGGGTCTTGGTCTTGGAGAGCGAGATGGGCCCGAGACCACGGCAACAGCGACGACACAGACCGGTACTGGCCCGGGGTCGCGTTGCAACGCGTCGGTGTGGCCAGCACGCCGCGATCGCCGCCCTTGAGCTTGACGGTCAGGTGGTCGAACGGCAGCCGCGGGTTGTTCTCGAACGTCGCGACGAGCTTGCCCGAGACAGGGTCGGCGGTCGACGAGCCAGGCAGCTTGACCAAGATGCCGAGGTCGTCATCGCGAGCGACGACGAACAGCCGCAACATCTCCCCCGAGATGGGGTCGGTGCTCTTGGGGGTGCCGAGGTACATCGTGCCGCCGATGGCGCGATCGACCAGCGGGGAGGTGATCCGCACCGTGCCGATCCTCGAGCCGTCCGGGCACGACGGCGGCGTGTCGGTCCCCACCTGCATCTGGGCATCCGAACAGCCCGCCAGCCCGGTCGCGCCCGCGGGGTTGACCGCGACGCCCTCAGGCAGCTCGACGGTCACGTCCTTGAGATGGCTGGTCGCGATCCCGTCGGGATCGAGCAGCCCATCCTGAGCCAACGCGACGTCGAAATCCAAGCCAGACGCCGAGTCCGCCACGGTCGAGGTAGACGCCACGCCGACGGCAGGCGCAAACGGCACCAGCTCACAGTCTGTGACCGGTGGCGAGTCAGAGCCCACCGGCCCCGACAACAACGCCGGCTGCTGCCACGCGAACGTCCCGATGAGCGTCGGCAAGTCCTCGCCGCTGCACTCCGTCGGGTTGGTCACGAACGCGTCGGCGATCGGGCTCGACGCCGGCTCCGGGCAGGCCTCGTCAGTGAGGTTCCACTGTGGACAGCGCAGCTCGTCGTGCATCGCCAGCCCGGGCTGGCCCCACAGCGTCACGAAAGAGCCGAAGAGCGGGAAGTCGTTGGTGATGTTCTCAGCGAGCGACGTGACGCCGAAGTCCGTCGGCCGCACCTTGCCAGTCACAGACGCCTTCGTGTCGATCGTCTGAAACGACAGCTGCGCTGGCGATCCCTTCGGCGGCAGCACGTTGCCGACGCGGGCGCGGTTGAACCCGGTTCCGAAGTTGGTGATCTGGTAGCCGGCATCGCCGACCCAGGAGCCGCAATACCAGCGGTCGCGCGCGCAACGCTCAGCGATCAGCGGGTTGGCGATAAACCCCGCGGGGAGATCGACATCGATACGCTTGGTCGCTCCAACAGGATTGACCTTGCCGTTGAGTGCCAGGGCGCTGTTCATCAGGAAGGCGGCCATCGCGGTGAACGGATGCGCGCCGGCGCGCGTCTCGGGGTTGCCGTTCTCGTCGAAGGCACCCGCGAAGAACGCCTGGACACCATGCCCGGCGGGCGTGTCGCTGACGGTGATCGGCTGAACGTACTCGCCGGCCGAGGCAGCGCCACCGCCAGAGACCGACACGTGCGCCTCGACAGGGCTCGAGATGCCCGGCGACACCGCAACCGGGACCATGACCGATGTGGCCGAGGCCCCCGATTTCACGGGAAGCGACCGGGTGCAGGTTACGGTCGTCTGCCCAAAGCCAGCCGACCCACAGTTGTACGGAAACGACAGCGACTGGTTGTTTCCAGAGATGGCATCGCCGGACGTGACGATGCCCCCTGGCAACGTGATGGTGACGCTATACGTCCCGTCGGTCTGGGCGCCACCGACATTGAAGGGATAGATCGCGATGGTGCCCGACTGCGGGAGGGAGACCGAAGCCGGCACAGGGATCGACGGTGTTATCGTCATGAGCGGGAGGTCGGTGCCGGCCAGAGGTCCACCGTCGAAGACGACGTCAAAGGTCCCCACGGTCGTCCCGGCAGTGACGGTCACGCTGCCGCCGCCAGCGCTAACAGTTGACAGCCCGTTGAGCGCAGTCTGGATGGCGCTTGCGGCGGCGTCCGCCGCCAACGGCCCCGTCGTACTCCCGTTGAAGGTCAGCGTGTAGGTGCCGAGTGCCGGTGGCTTGATCGTCTGACGCTCTGACGGGGACGTGGGCAGGTTCGTGGGTCCAGTGACCGATAGGACCTTCCAAGCAGGAGCGAGCGCCTGAGCCGATCCGGCGAACGCCAACAAGACGACCACGGCAATCGACGACGCCAACGCCGTCACTCCCGCCGAACGCCCGAGCTTTGTGGTAGCCATGCTCTCCCTCTCACCAATTGACTTCCGAGCCAGCCGCGTCATCGCTCGACCCCCGGCAGCAGGATGTGTGTAATTCGACTCCTAGCCCCGGGTTGACGCGCTTCGATCGTCACCCGGAGCGCTTTGCCCAGACGCAGGCGCTTACGCGCTGCACCGCTCAAGCGGAGCGCTACGGTCACCGCTCCCGCCCTGCGAATGCGAGTTCTCATGTGCCCCACCCGCGTCGTCTTGCGACCCAGCTTGGCCTTGGCCGTCAGGCTCACCGTCCCGACGGAGCTACTACGCACCCCGATTGCAAGGACACCCCGTCGAGCAGCCGCCTTGCGCGCCTTCCTCGAAAGCGCCGAGAAAGAGAGCGACCAGCGCTCACCAGCCGCAGCGTTCTCACCACCGGGCGAGGACAACGTCTTGAGATCGGTCGAGACCGAATCGAAACCACCACCCTGACAGCCGTCGGCCAAGGGATCGCACGCCTCACCAGGCGGGGGTGGCGCCACGATGCCCCCACCCACCCGGAAGTCATAGAGGTCCTTTACACCATCTGAGTCCGCGGCAACCAAGGCGCTAGTCGTACGAATGAAGACGTCGTCACCAGATCCCGACATACCCACCACGTAGGGCGTGCGGTCTCGATAGTTGCGCTGGGAATAGACAGGAACATTCGGTGCAGGCCCGGTGTCCAGCAAAGTTAGGGTCCCGCGATCCCACAGATAGATGTTCTGCTCGCCGTCGACCGCACCGGGCGCCAGCGCGTCGAGCGTTTGGAACACCACGCGCGAGCCATCGTCGGACACCACCCTCGACTCTGCGGGGTTGCCCTCGTTGCTGAGGTAGATGATCGGCTGGGCGAGGTCAACCTCATTGAGATCGCCGAACGCATCCGTGAACTCCAGGTCGCTGAGGATTGGACGCTCACCGTCGCGACGACATGACAGGCAGGTCAGGTCGCCGGTCGCTTCGGAGAACTGGTAGGCCTGGGTGATGCCGGCGTTGTCATAGCCCAGGTTCTCTGCCCTAGACACGAACGCGAGCGTGGCCCCATCTGGCGTCACCTGCGAGGTCCTGTACGGAGCGTCGATGCGCACCGATCCGCCGAGACTGCCTAGGTTGATGTCACTGTTGGTGACAAGTCCGACGTAGGTGAGGCCGCCACCGGCCGCGTACTGGTAGACGTTGAACGTGGATTTCGCGTTCGTAGATCCGGCGGCGATGTTCTGCTCGTAGGTGCGGCCCTTCCCGGAGACCAGCTGGCCCTGTGCGGCGAAGTAGATGCGCGACAGGTCATCCGACGAGCCAAGAACACCGGCGACGGTCGGGCCATTGGTGTTGGCCGGATCGGCGGTCGCCGAGATGTCCGTCAGGCTGTCGGTCGCAACGTCGTAGAGATAGAGCGCGCACGGCTGAGGAAGCGACGGGCTTACGCCCTCGCAATCGGTTGCGGTGGGGCCACCGCTCGAGATAGGCGTCAGGCCGTAGTTAGCCAGGAACACCACCTTGCTCCCATCACGCGCGGCCTCCTGGAACGTCGCACGCTGATCGACGGTCGCAGTCCGCGACCCTGACACCTTGATCGTGGGCTGCCCCTTGCGGTGCAGATACAGGGCCCGCTTGCCACTGTCGTTGCCGTCATTGCTGACCGCACTGAAGTAGACGTGCGAAGCGTCGGCGGAGATGGCGCTCGCGTAGCCGGCCTGGATGCTAGTGCTGGTGAGGGCGTTGAGCAACGGGAGCTGCGGCAACGCACCATTCGGCAGCACGGCGACGTCGCTCACGATCCCAGCGTCGACTCGGTAGATGCCCGAGTCGTTGATGCCCGGAAAGCGGTAAGGCGTCGTGAACACGACCTCGTCACAGCCGAGGCCGGCACCGTAGACGGTGTATCCGCTGGTGCGGCCTCGCGTAACCGTGGGGTCCAACGGCTCCGGCGTCAGAAGCTCGAAGTGGCCCTGAGCGTCGCGACTGAACAGGTTCGAGCCATTGTTGTCGCGAGCGACAGTCGAGCCACCCCCGGCGAGCGGGAGCGGGCTGTCTATCACGCTGCAATCCAGCCCCTGGTCCAGATAGGGAAGGTACCCACCGAACTCTCCCGCGGGCGAAAGCGGCCCGTCCTGTTCCAGCGACGGCGTCATCTGCTCCGACGTCCAGCCCGACGGACCGCGCGTGGCGAGATACCTGACCTCACCCGGAGTCGTAGCGTCAG
>CBFGZN010000037.1:0-14931 GCA_965653255.1 uncultured Solirubrobacterales bacterium
CAGGCCGACGCGGGCGCCGGTCATCGCGGCGTGGACGCCGGCGGGCCTCAACGGTCAGATGTTCGCGACGCTCGGCGCGCACCTCCCGCCACCACCGCCCGAGCTGACGCCGCCGGTGCTCTGGGGCGACGAGGAGCATGTCCGCGATCTCTTCTCCGACCCCCGGCTCGAGCTGATCTTCGAGCGCCACAGCCTCGCGGTCGCTTGGGACTCGATCGACAGCTGGCTCGACCACTGCGAGCAGAAGCTCGGCCCGGTCGTGCTCGCCAAGGCCGCGCTCGAGCCGCAGGGCAAGTGGGACGCTGCCCGCGCCGATCTGGTCGCGCTCTACGAGCGTTACAACGAGGCCACCGACGGCAGCCTTGACGCTCCAGCCGAGTACCTGCTGACGGTAATAGACGTGGCAGCCCCGTAGGCTGCCGCCATGACCACACGTAGCCGAGTGGCGGCGCTTGCCGCCCCGCTGATCATCGCTCTGTCGATCCCCGTCGCGGCCGACGCCGCCACGCTGTCGCTGAAGTGCGCCGGCAAGGGCGCGCGCAACAAGGACAGCGCCGGCACCGTGCTGTGCGCCGGCTCGCCGTCTAAGGGACGCACGATCGCCGGGACGGTCCGCAACGACGCCGGCCAACCGGTCGCCGCGAAGGTGACGGTGACAGTCAGCAGCTGGACGATCGCACCGAACGGCACCGGCTACAACGTCAAGCCAACGTCGACGCGCGAGATCGTCGCGAAGGCCAACGGCGGCTTCTCGTTCAAGCGCAACCCGAAGACGCGTGAGAGCTACAAGTTCGACGTCGCTCCCGACCCGGCGCTCGGTATCGCCGTGCCGGCAAGCGGCCAGGCCGAGATCTCGCGCAAGCTGAAGATCGAGCTCGCCAAGCTCGGCGGCGGCAAGGTGCGGATCACCGTCAAGGGCACGACCCAGCGGCCACTCAAGGCCTACATCCTCGACGCGTCTGGCTACACGCTGAGCGGCACGAAGCCGAAGAACGTCGACCGCAAGGGTCGGGCGACCTTCGACCTAGGCAGCATGCGCGGCCAGTTCTCCTACTACGTCGATGCCGGTAAGTACGACGACCTGTTCTGGTACCAGGGCCGGCCGAAGTTCCGGCTCTAGTCGCGGGCGATCAGCTTCTTGTAGGTCATGCGGTGCGGGTGGTCGGCGGCCTCGCCGAGCTGCTCGTGCCGCCACGCCTCGTAGGTCTCGAAGTTGCCCTCGAACCAGGTGACCTTGGAATCGCCCTCGAAGGCGAGCACGTGGGTCGCGACGCGGTCGAGGAACCAGCGGTCGTGCGAGACGACGACCGCACAGCCCGGAAAGGCGAGCAGCGCCTCCTCGAGCGCGCGCAGCGTGTCGACGTCGAGGTCGTTGGAAGGCTCGTCGAGCAGCAGCAGGTTGCCGGCGGTGCGCAGCAGCTTCGCCATGTGGAGGCGGTTGCGCTCACCCCCGGACAGTGACCCGACCTTCTTCTGCTGGTCGGAGCCCTTGAAGTTGAACGACGAGACGTAGGCGCGCGAGGGAACAGAGCGGTCGCCAACCGTGAGCTGGTCGTCGCCGCCGGAGATCTCCTCCCAGACGTTCTTGTCGGGGTCGAGCGCGTCGCGCGACTGGTCGACGTAGGAGAGCTGGACGGTATCGCCGACGCGCAGCGTGCCGGAGTCGGGCTGCTCCTCGCCGGTGATCATCCGCAGCAGCGTCGTCTTGCCGGCGCCGTTGCCGCCGATCACGCCGACGATGCCGGCCGGCGGCAGCTTGAAGCTGAGGTCGTCGATCAGCAGTCGGTCGCCGTAGCCCTTGCTGACGCCGTCGGCTTCGACGACGACGTCGCCGAGCCGCTCGCCGGCGGGGATGTGGATCTCAACGCGGTCGAGCTTGACGTTGCGCTCCTCGGCGAGCAGCGCGTCGTAGCGGGCGAGGCGCGCCTTGTTCTTGGTCAGCCGCGACGAGGCGTTCATCCGCACCCACTCGAGCTCCGAGGCGAGCGTGCGCTGCCGCGCCGACTCCTGCTTCTCCTCCTGGGCGAGCCGCGCCTGCTTCTGCTCGAGCCAGCCGGAGTAGTTGCCCTCGTAGGGGATCCCGCGCCCGCGGTCGAGCTCGAGGATCCAGCCGGCGACGTTGTCGAGGAAGTAGCGGTCGTGGGTCACGGCGACGATCGCGCCCGGGTAGTCGGCGAGGTGGCGCTCGAGCCAGGCGACCGACTCGGCGTCGAGGTGGTTGGTCGGCTCGTCGAGCAGCAGCAGGTCGGGACGGCCAAGCAGCAGCCGGCAGAGCGCGACGCGGCGCCGCTCGCCGCCGGAGAGGTTCTCGACGCTAGCGTCGCCGGGCGGGCAGCGCAGCGCGTCCATCGCGGTGTCGAGCAGCGTGTCGAGGTTCCAGGCGTCGACGGCGTCGATCTGCTGCTGCAGCCGCGCGAATTCATCGGCGGTCTCGTCGGAGTAGTTGGCCGCCAGCTCGTTAAAGCGATCGAGCATGTCGCGCAGCTCGCGCACGCCGTCCTCGACGTTGCCGCGCACGTCCTTGGACGGGTCGAGCACCGGCTCCTGCTCGAGCAGTCCGACCGTCGCGCCGTCGGCAAGCTGGGCGTCGCCGCGGAACTCGGTGTCGACGCCGGCCATGATCCGCAGCAGCGTCGACTTGCCCGCGCCGTTCGGCCCGAGGACGCCGATCTTCGCCCCGCGCAGGTACGCGAGCGTGACGTCCTTCAGAACCTCTTTGTCCGGCGGGTGGACCTTCGTCAGCTCCCGCATCGTGTAGATGAACTCGGCCATCGCGACCGACGAAGCTAGCGAAGGCGCCGCGCCTACATCTCCCCGAGCACCGCGAGGACGTTGCCGGCCGGGTCCTTGAACCAGGCGATGTCGGGGCCCATGCCGCGCGCGACCCCCTTGTCGTCCTGGTCGAAGCCCTCGTAGCTCTCCATCGTCACGCCACGCTCGGCAAGCCCGTCGACGGCGGCGTCGACGTCGGAGACCGGGAAGTTGAGGATCGTGTAGGTCGCTGGGACGAAGTCATCCTTCTCGTAGACGATCGTGTCGCGATCGCCCGCGATGTGGAGCGTCAGCAGCGGCATCTCCTCCATCCGCGAGGTCCTCAGCCCGAGCGTCTCGCCGTAGAACGTCTCGGCCGCGTCGAGGTCGTCGACCGCGAAGCCGCTGAATGCCTTGGTGTCGCCGAACATCGTCTGCTCCTCTCGTCGCCTATATCGACTGTAAAGCGCGCTTTACAGTTGTGGCCCGTCTATAAAGAGATCGCGACTTTTCTTTATAGTCGATATGCTGGACCGGTGAACCTAGAGCGCTACCCCCGCACCATCTTCGGGCGCGCGCGGCTCACCGGCGGCAGACATGGCTATGCCGCCTACTTCCCTGAGGCGATCCCTCGCACGCTGGATCTCCAGCCCGCAACAATCGTTCTGCTCGCCGAGGCTGAGGCCGCGTTGGGACGACTCGCAGGCCTTGGCGAGCTGCTGCCAAATCCAGATCTCCTGATCCGACCCTACGTGCTGCGCGAGGCGGTCTTCTCGACACGAATCGAGGGCACGCGCGCCTCGATGGCCGACGTCTTCGAGCTCGAGGCTGGAGGCGGCGCGCCCAATGCCGACATCGAGGAGGTCCTTGGCTACGTCGATGCCCTCGCCTGGGGACTTGCCCAGTCCGATCTTCCGCTCAGCACTCGGCTGATGCGCGACATGCACAGGCGCCTAATGGCCGGCATCAGGGGCCGAGACCGCATGCCCGGCGAGTTGCGCACATCCCAGAACTGGATCGGCGCCCCGGGCTCGACGATCGAGACTGCCCAGTTCGTACCGCCTCCTCCAGAGGAGCTACCACGCCTGCTCGCGGACTGGGAGTCGTTTGCCCACGAGGAGGGCAACGTGCCGCTGCTCGTCCAGAACGCGCTACTCCACTACCAACTGGAGACGATCCACCCGTTCCTCGACGGCAATGGCCGTATCGGCCGGCTGCTGATCGTCTTCCTGCTGGTGGCACACGGCCGCCTACCCGCGCCGTTGCTCGACATCAGCTCCTACTTCGAGCGCGATCGAGAGAGTTACTACGCCGCCCTGCGCTCGGTTGGCGAGACTGGCGACGTGACCACGTGGGTCGACCTCTTTCTGACCGCGATCCAGGCCCAGGCAACAGACGCTGTGACCCGAGCTCAGCGCCTGATCATGTTGCGTGAGGAGTACCGCATGCGAGCAGCTGCGCTTCCTGCCAAGAACGCGATCGCCATCGTCGACCTGGCCTGCCAAGCACCGATCCTGACGGCGCGCTTCGTAACCGAGCGCCTCAACGTGACACGCCCGACGGCCGGCAACCTACTGCGACGGCTGGAGAGTGAAGGCATCCTCGTCCGGGCCGGCAGCGGCGATCGCGGTCAACAGCGCTATGTCGCACAAGCAATTCTCGACGTGCTCGTCTCTGATCGTGGGTAGGGTAGCCGCCATGGCGATCGACAACTCGCTGGACGTAAAGGTGTCAGGGATGGGCGAGCCGCTGCTGCTCGTGCACGGCGGCGTCAACCGCGAGCAGACATGGGCCGCGCAGGAGCCATTGACCGAGCGCTGGCGACTCGTCATGCCGGCACGGCGCGGCTATTCGCCGAGCCCGGCGACCGAACGGCAGGACTGGGAGGTTGATGCACGTGACCTCGCGGCGCTACTCGCCGACGAGCCCGCCCACTGCGTCGGCTTCTCCTATGGCGGCGTCGGTCTGGCGGTCGCCGCGGCGAGCGACCCGTCGCGACTGCTTTCGCTGACGCTGATCGAGCCGCCGCTGTTCGCGGTCGCCGCCGACCAGCCGGCGGTCCAGGAGTTCATGGCGCTTGCCGCCGCTTACACCGGCGACGATCCGGTCGCGCGCGAGCAGGCGCGCGAGGAGTTCGAGGCGGTCGCGCGCATCCAATTTCCCGAGGATCCGGAGCAGGAGCGGGCGTTCACTGAGGCGCGTCAGCTCGCCCCCGGCCTGCGTCCGCCGGGCGAGGCGCGGCCCGACCTAGCGGCGGTCCGCGCCGCCGGCGTGCCGGCGCTGGTCGTCTCCGGCGACCACCACCCCGCGATCGAGGCGGTCTGCGACGCGCTTGCCGAACAGCTCGGCGCCGAGCGGCTGAAGCTGCCGGGGCGCGGCCACGCCGTGCAGCACGTGCCGGGCTTCAACGAGCGCCTCGAGCGCTTCCTGCGTCGCACCGCGGGCTGACGTGGCGCGGGCCGGCGGTGACCGCCGGCCCGCGCGCGACGATCAGACCGGGTTCGTGACGGGGACCCCAGCCTCGGAGTCCGCCGCATCCGGCGCCGAGATCAGGATCGCGCCCTCGCCGGTGACGTAGGCCTCCTCGCCGTGCTGGACGATGTCCATGCCGAGCGCCTCCTCGTGCTCGGACGCGCGCAGCGGCATCACAGCACCGATCACCTTCAGCAGGATGAAGGTGGCGACGAACGCGTAGATCGGAACGACGACCGCGGCGATCGCCTGCCAGAGGAACTGGTCGGCGTTGCCGGAGAGCAGGCCGTCGGAGACGCCGTTCCAGGACTCCTGGGCGACGAGGCCGAGCAGCAGGATTCCGGTTAGGCCGGCGACTCCGTGCGCCGCCAGCACGTCGAGCGTCTCGTCGACGCGCGTACGCGGCCGCCAGACGATCATCGCGTAGCAGGGCAGCGCCGCCAGGGCGCCGAGCGCCATCGCCCAGCCCGGGCTTACGTAGCCGCCCGCCGGGGTGATCACGACGCAGCCGACGATGATCGCCGTCGCGGCGCCGATCGCCGTCACCTTGCGACCACGGATCAGGTCGAGCGCGAACCAGACGACCAGCGTGCAGGCCGGCGCCAGCAGCGTGTTGGTGAACGCCAGGATGCTCGCGTCGCCGGTGCCGAAGCCACTGCCGCCGTTGAAGCCGAACCAGCCGAACCACAGCAGTCCGGCGCCGAGCACCACGTAGACCGCGTTGTGCGGCAACAGCGCCTGGCGGCCGTAGTCCTTGCGCGCACCGACGACCAGCGCCGCCGCGAGCGCCGAGAAGCCGGACGCCATCTCGACCGCGATGCCGCCGGCGAAGTCGAGCGTGCCGTTGGCCATCAGCCAGCCGCCGCCGAAGCCCCAGTGGGCAAGCACGGCGTAGACGAGCACCGACCACAGCGCCGCGAAGACGAGGTAGGCGCCGAACCGCATGCGCTCGACCACGGCGCCGGAGACCAGGGCCACGGTGATGATGCAGAAGGTCGCCTGGAAGGCGAAGAAGACGAGGTGCGGGATCGTCGTGCCGTCGCGCGGGGTGAAGTCGATCCCCTGCATGAAGGCGTGACCGAAGCCGCCGATGATCGAGCCGTCGCCGTCGAAGGCGATCGAGTAGCCGACGACCGCCCACGTGACGGTCGCGACGGCGAGCGCGGCGATCGACATCATGAACGTGTTGAGCGTGTTCTTCGAACGGACGAGCCCGGCGTAGAAGAGCCCAAGCGCGACCGTCATCAAGAGCACCAGCGCGGTCGCGGTCAGCATCCACGCGGTGTCGCCTGTGTCGACGCCGGTCACGGCGACGAGATCGAGCGGGCCCATCACTTGGCCACCGGCGTCACGGCGCCATGGTCGGTCTCACCGGTACGGATCCGCACCGCCCGGTCGAGCGGCATCACGAAGATCTTGCCGTCGCCGACCTCCCCGGTCCGCGCGCCTTCGCAGAGCGCATTCACGGCTGCGTCGACGAAGTCGTCGGAGACCGCGATCTCGAAGCGCAGCTTCTCCGCGAGCCCCATCTTCACCGTCGTCCCACGGTAGGTCTCGACCCGGTCGAGCTCGCCTCCGTGGCCCTGCACACGACTGATCGTGACCCCGCGCACTTCGGCGCGGTAGAGCGACTCCAGTACGTCGTTGGCCTTCTCAGGCCGGACGATGCCGATCACCAGCTTCATGGTCCCCGTTCCCTTGACATGCGGGAGCTCCCGTCCCGCTGAGCGGGGCGAGCCTAACTGGAGCGCCGGAAGCGAGGCAACTCAGCCGCCCGCAAAGTCCGCGATCAGGCGTGCCAAGCGGACCGGCTCCTGGGCCATGAAGGCGGGGCCACCCGCTCTAGCTCGAGCGCGTCGAGCAGCGCCTCGAGGTCGACGGCCATCGAGTCGATCGTCAGCTCGGCGAGGAAGGTCGGATCCCAGTCCACCGCGGTCGCCGATCGCCTACTCATCGCAGAGTCAGAAATAATGTTGCTTATTTCCAACTTAAAATGCTATTGTGTTGGCTATATGCAGCATAATATTTCCAAATCGCCCTCAAGGGCAGTCCGCCGCACGCCACCCCCGGTCCGGCGTGCGCTCAGCGATGTCGCCGACGGCGTAGCCACCTGGCGCAAGCTGCGCGGGCTGACACAGCTTCAACTGGCCGACAGGGCAGGGGTATCGCGCGACACGCTGGTCCGCCTCGAGCGGGGCGACGGCGGCGTTAGCACCGAGAACCTGCTGCGGATCCTGCGCGGGTTGGGCATCCTCGACAGGCTTCCCCAGGCGCTCGATCCGTACGAGACCGACGTCGGGCGACTGCGCTCCGAGGAGCAGCTTCCCCAACGCGTGCGTCCGCGCGACCTGATGGGCGGCCGCTGATGGCTGACCCCCAGGTAGAGGTCGTCGTTCAGCTCTCGGGCACTGACGTGCTGGCCGGTCGCATGTGGTCCCACCGCAGCCGCGGCAACGAGTCGGCGACGTTCAGCTACGCGACCGACTACCTGGCCAGACGCGACGCTTACGAGCTCGACCCGCTGCTGCCACTTGCGGCCGGCCAGCAGCAGACGCCGGCCGGCCAAGCAACCTTCGGCGCGTTCTCCGACTGCGCGCCCGACCGCTGGGGTCGACGGCTGATCCAGCGCGCCGAGCGACGGCGGGCCCTGCACAGCCGCGGGACCGAGCGGAGCTTTGGCGAGATCGACTATCTGGTCGGAGTGCGCGACGACCTGCGCCAGGGAGCGCTGCGCTTCCGAGACCCCGAGACCGACGACTACCTGGCGAACAAGCGCGTCGGCATTCCACAGCTCGTCGCCCTCCCAAAGATCCTCGACGCAGCAGAGCGCATCGAGCGAGACGAGGCCGACGACGCCGACATCGACACGTTGCTGCACGGCGGAAGCTCCCTGGGCGGCGCACGACCGAAGGCGCACGTCCTCGACGCCGCCGGCCGCATCGCAATCGCCAAGTTCCCGAGTTCCGAGAACGACGACTGGGACGTCATGCGCTGGGAGGCCGTCGCGCTGACGCTGGCTGGACAGGCCGGCATCGCGGTTCCCGACTTCACGCTGCACACGATCGGCGAGAAGGCGGTCCTGATCGTCGACCGCTTCGACCGCCATGGCGACCAGCGAGTCGGCTACGTCAGCGCGATGACAATGCTCGAGGCGACCGACGGCGATGACGGCAGCTATCTCGACATCGCCGACGTGGTCGAGCGTCAATCGCCGAACGCGGGCGCGGACTTGCGCCAGCTCTGGCGACGGATCGCCTTCTCGATCCTGATCTCGAACACCGACGACCACCTCCGCAACCACGGTTTCCTGCGTACCAGCACAGCGGGCTGGTCGCTGTCCCCAGCGTTCGACATCAACCCGGACCCGCGACCCGGGGAGAAGTACCTGAGCACAGCGATCGACTATGACTCGACCGCCGCCCGCCTCGACACGTTGCTCGACGTCACGGAGCTCTTCCGCCTGACTCCCGACGACATCCGCACTGTCCTGCGTGAGGTCGTGGACGCCGTCGATCGATGGCGCTCGACCGCCCAGAAGCTGGGTCTCGGCGGATCGGCGATCGAGCAGATGGCGCCGGCGTTCGAACACCAACAGGCTGAGATGGCCAGAGCGATCGCGATGCCCGCGGCCAAACCCGATCGCCGCACCAATGGCTAGGCTGCCGGCCGTGGACGTGATCGACCAGCTCGTCGCCAACAACCAGGCGTTCGCAGACTCGCTGCCGACGCGGCACCTCGACGTCCGCCCACAGCGCAAGCTGGCGATCGTCACCTGCATGGACTCGCGGCTCGACGTCTTCGCCGCGCTCGGCCTCGGCCACGGCGAGGCGCACGTTCTGCGCAACGCCGGCGGGGTGATCACCGACGACGTGATCCGCTCGCTGGCGATCTCGCAGCGCAAGCTCGAGACGCGCGAGGTGATGCTGATCCACCACACCGACTGCGGCATGCAGAAGCTGACCGACGACGGCTTCCGCGCCGAGTTGCAGGAGGCGACCGGCGTCGCGCCCGCATTCGCAATCGAGTCGTTCGCCGACGCCGACGCCGACGTCCGCCAGTCAATCCTGCGCGTCCGGCGTTCGGAGTTCGTGCCGCACCGCGATCTCGTGCGTGGCTTCGTCTACGACGTCGACACACACCGCCTGCACGAGGTCCACGTCGACGACGAGCGCTAGCGCGGGCGAGGCAGCAGCAGCGTCACCCGCACATGCTTACGCGAGCTGTTGCGGGCCGCGTCGGTGGCAACGATCGCGATGCGCGCCACCACGCTGCGCTTGGCCTTCAGCGCCTTGCGCGCACGCTTGCGCAGCGGCCTGGTCGTACGCAGGCGCAGGCGGACGCTGGTGTTGGCGCGAACGCGCCGAGTCGCACCCCGGAGCTTGACCGGAGCCTTGGCGGCGCGCGCCCTCGGCTTGGCCGCGAAGCGCAACCGGCCGCTTGCCCGCAGCGCGCAGCGCTCCGAGCAGCGCGCCGTGAGCGTGACGAAGCGACCGAGCCGCTGGCGCTTGCGCAGCTTCAAGGTCAGTCGCGGCTTGGTGGTGTCGCGCCCGCTCCTGGTCTGTGGAACCGGGATGCTCGAGCGTGGGCACTGCGCCGGGGCGCTCGCGTCCGGCACCACGCGGTAGACGTCGGTCGCGGTGAGCGCGTAGGCGCAGCCACCGGCGCTCTCCCCGAATGACTGGAGCGAGGCGGTGGGAAGCGACGCGCCGGCCTGCCGTGGATCGCCACCCGCGGCGCCGAGGTTCAGCGTCCGCAGATCGCTCGCGCAAAGATCGCCGTAGAGATAACGGCCGATCAGCTCCGGGAGGTCGAAGTCGCGCACGACGTGACCGCCGATCACCGCGCAGACCGTTGGGCCGGAGTGCGGGTAGGAGAAGAACGGATCGGCAAGCGCAGCGTTCGGTGTCGAGCAGGAGCCCTCGCAGTTCGGCCAGCCGTAGTTGCCGCCACCGGAGGCCAGAACGTTCACCTCCTCGTTCAGGCCGCTGCCGACGTCGCCGACGACTAGCGCGCCATTCGGCGCGATCGACGCCCGGAATGGGTTGCGCAGGCCGAGCGCGTAGATCTCCTCGCGCGCACCGGGATTCGTCAGGAACGGGTTCGAGGCTGGTATCGCGTACGTCTGCGACCCGATGCCGTCGGGGTCGGGCGGGTCGATCCGCAGCACCTTGCCGAGCAGATTGGCGAGGTCCTGGGAGTTGGCGCTGACCGCGTTGTCGCCGATCGTGATGTAGAGCAGGCCGTCGTGCCCGAACGCGAGCTGGCCGCCGTTGTGGTTGTCGGCGCCGTGCGGCACTTTGAGTACCAGACGCGCGGAAGCTGGGTCGGCGACGTCGGGATCGCCGACCGAGCGGCGGTACTCGACGACGCGCACATCGCCGCGCATGGCGCCGGAATCGAGCGAGTCAGCCCCGAGAGCGGTATAGAAGGCATAGAGCAGGCCGCTCGTCGCATAGTCAGGCGCGAAGGCGATCGACTGCAAACCGCGCTCGCCGAGCGTGTCGACATTGGGGATCGACAGGAACGGCTGCGCCGAGACGACGCCGCCCTTGACGACTCGCACCGCGCCGGAACGCTCGACCACGAACAGCCGCGGGTCGTTGCTCGGCGCAGTCAGGAACATCGGCGACGACCCCCACGTCGACGCAGGCGCCAATGGAACCAGCGTGATGGCGGACGCGGAAGCGGGCACCAGCAGCAGAGCTGCGGCGACCAGCACCCCGGAGACGACCCCACGCGTCACGCGTCAAGGCTAGCCCCGCAACCGGCTTTCCAAACCTCGCGGTGGCAGTTCAGGCCACGGCTGCCGCGAGCTCCCAGGGCACCCCGGTCAACTCCTCCGAGACCTCCCACAGCTTGCGCGCCGTCTCCTCGTCACGAGCCGCCTTCGCCGGGGTCGCGATCTGCGGATAGCCGCGCTGCTCGTTGAAGCCGTCCGGGCCAACGTACTGCCCGCCCTTGACGTCCGGGTTCGTTGCCGCGTAGAGCTGCGGCAGCGTGCCCAGCTCGGCGTCCTGGGCACCGAGCGCGTTGGTGACGCGCATGATCGCCCGGTCGACCAGCGGCGGCTGCGCGAACTGGAGGTTGGTGTGCGAGTAGCCCGGATGGGCGCCGATGCTCTTGACGTTCGAGTCCGCGGCGCGCAGGCGGCGGTGGAGCTCGAGCGCGAACAGCAGGTTGGCGAGCTTCGACTGGCAGTAGGCGCGCCAGCGGCGGTAGCGGCCGGACTCGCCCTGGAGGTCGTCGAAGCGGATCTTGCCGAGCTTGTGGGCGTTGCTGCTGAGCGTGACCACGCGCGCGTCGTCGCGACCCTCGAGCATGTCGATCAATTGCGCGGTCAAGGCGAAGTGGCCGAGGTGGTTGGTGCCGAACTGGCGCTCGAAGCCGTCCGCCGTCTCACCGCGTGGCGACACCGCCATCACGCCGGCGTTGTTGATCAGCAAGTCGAGCGAGTCGTGCGTGGCACGGAAGCGCTGCGCAAACTCGCTCACCGACCGAAGGCTGGCGAGGTCGAGCGCCTCGACCTCGATGTTTGCCTCGGGCGCCGCCGCGCGGACGGTGTCGGCCGCGCTAGCCGCCTTCTCGGCATTGCGACAGGCCATCACGACGTTCGCCCCAGCGCGTGCGAGCTCACGCGCGGTGATCAGCCCGAGCCCGCTGTTCGCCCCCGTCACCACCGCCACACGACCCGCCTGACTCGGTATCTGCTCCGCCGTCCACTTCTCGCTCATCGATCCTCCACCTCTTCGCTTGCCCATCCCCTAATGTAAGAGACCCTAACATCTTATGTGAGAATGTCTCACATTGCCGTCCGGATACTGTCTCCAACCGCGATGTCGACTACCCGTCAGCGAGCCGCCTACCACCACGGCGACCTACCCGCCGCGCTCGTCGACGCGACGCTCGAGCTGATCGCCGAGCAGGGCACGCGCGGCTTCTCAGTCGTCGAGGTCGCACGCCGGACCGGCGTCAGCACCTCCGCCCCCTACCGCCACTTCGCCGACCGCGACGAGCTGCTCGCGGCAGCCGCCATTCGCGGCTACGAGGAACTGCGAAGCCGCTTCGAGACAGCGCTGGCGAATGCCTCGCAGCCAGCCGATCAGCTCGCCGCCGTCGCCTCTGCCTACGTCCGCTTCGCCGCCGAGCGCAGCGCGATGTTCGACGTCCTCTTCGGTGCCGGCCTCGACAAGACCCGCTACCCCGCACTGGGGGAGGCAGCCGAGGCGACACTCACCCTCGTTTCCGACGTCGCCGCACGCCTCGCTCCCGACGGCGACCCAGAGCTCGCCCTGCAACTCGTTTGGGCGATCGCCAGCGTCGCCCACGGCCACGCCGCCCTCCAACTCGACGGCGACGATCCCGTCACCGCCGTCGAGCAGCGCGCTGCCGCCGCCACCCGCGCGCTGCTGCGCGGCCGCAGCCTGCTATTCGAGTCAGCCTGAGCTAGCCGGCGCGGTCGCGTCGTCACCCGGCTCGACGACCGCCTCGACGCGGTCCTTCGGCAGCCAGAAGTGAGCGACGACGAAGGTGAAGACCATGATCCCGGCCATCACGTAGAAGATCGTCTGGGTCGCGTTAGCAAAGTCGTGCTGGACCGCCTCGAAGGCGCGCTGCGCCGCCCGGCCGCTGGTCTCGCCGAACGAGCTCGCGCTGCCGCCGCCCGATTGCGAGAGCGCGTCGGCGATCTGGTCGGCACGCCCTTTCGGGATGCCAAGCTCGCCGAGCGAGCTCTCGATGTTCGACCGGTTCTGGTTGATCAGGATCGTCCCGAGCACCGCCAGCCCGATGCTCGCGCCGAAGTTGCGCAGCGTCTGGTTGATCCCGGTCGCCTCGCCGTAGCGGTTGCTCGCGACGCGGTTGAGCGCGTCGGTGCTCGCTGGTCCCAGCACGAAGCCGACGCCCGCGCCGGTCATGACGATGTAGATCCACTGGTCGCCGAGACTGAAGTCGTCGAGGCTGCCGGCCCAGAGGTAGAAGCCGACCGCCGCCAGCGCGCAACCGGGTATCGCGGCGGCGCGGACGCCCTTGGCGTCGTAGATCCGGCCGCTCCACTGCGACGCGACGCCGAAGCCGCCGAAGAAGACGAGCAGGTAGAGGCCGGCTGCCGATGCGTCCTCGCCGAGCGAGATCTGGGCGTACATGCTCGTGAAGAAGAAGACCGAGATGAAGACCATCATCAGGAGGAACAGAACGCCGTTGGCCGCCGAGAAGCCGCGGTTGCGGAAGATCCTCACGTCGATCAGCGGATGCTCGACGGTCAGCTCGTAGCGCACGACCGCCACCAGCAGCAGTACGCCGGCGACGATGCAGCCGATCGTCGCGACGCTGCCCCAGCCCCACTGGCTCGCCTGTTGCAGGCCGAGCACCGCGAGCGCCATGCCCGAGGCGATCAGACCGGTCCCGGCCCAGTCGATCGGCGCCGCGCTGCGAGTGTCGGACGGCTTGGCGCGCGCCGTCAGGATCAGCGCGATGATCGCGACCGGCACGTTGACCCAGAAGATCGAGCGCCAGGTCCACTCGGTCAGGTAACCGCCAGCGAGCGGTCCGACCGCGGTCAGCGCGCCGGTGATGCCGAAGAACAGCGCGAGTGCCTTGCCGCGCTCGCCGATCGGGAACGTCGAGACGACGATCGCCAGCGCGGCGGGGATCATCATGGCGGCACCCGCGCCCTGGACGACGCGGAAGAAGATCATCCACGCCTCGGCGACGTCGCCGGTCGGCGTCGCGCCACAGAGCGCCGAAGCGCCGGCGAAGGTGACGACCCCGATGACCACCATCCTCCGATGCCCGGCAATGTCCGCCAGCCGCCCACCGAAGGCGAACAGCGCCGACAGCGACAGCAGGTAGGCGTTGATGATCCACTGCGTCCCGGTCGCCGACAGCCCGAGGTCCTTCTGCAGGTCCGGGATTGCCAGCGCGACGATCGTCTGGTCGATGAAGGTCATCGACACGGCGAAGATCATCGCCGCGAGAACCAGCGTCTTATTGCCGCCAGCGGGCATCGACGGAGACACTACGGCGCGGAGTGGCCGTCAGTCAACGCCGGGGCCAACGAGGAAGCGGCGCAATGCGCGGCGTGCGGCGGGGAGTCGCCGGCCCGCGTCGAGCTCGCGGATCGCGATCTCGGCGGTCATCGCGGCGAAGAGCTGGGCAGCGGCGGACGCGTCGCGCCAGTCCATCGCCTTGAAGCTCGGCACGGCGGACGAGGAGACGCGGTCGTAGCGGGCGGCCATCGGCGCCGACAAGTCAGGGTCCGAGCGCGCCTCGAGCGCCAGCGCCTTGACGGCTCGGTCCTCGAGGCAGACATCGAGATAGGCCTCGGCGCCGCGCACGATTCGGTCGGCGCCTGGCGGGGTTCCCTTCACCGCTGCCGCAACCGCCTCATCGACGTGAGCATGGAAGCGCGCGTGGAGCGCGTCCACGAACGCGGCGCGGTCGGTGAAGTGGACGTAGAAGGTGCCCTTCGCAACACCGGCGGTCGCCACGACTCGGTTGACGCTCAGGCCCGCGAGGCCATGCTGCTCAGCGACTGCGACGCCCGCGTCAAGCAGCACCTCGCGCGTGTCGCGTCGCGGCCGAGGTGCTGTCGGAGCGCTCACCCGACCAGCGTACCTGACCGGTCGGTCACCTAACTGACCGACCGGTCAGTCGCTGTGTTACGCTGACCGTCATGCACGCGACAGAGCATCGCTATCGGTCACCGCTGCT
>CBFGZN010000038.1:0-14887 GCA_965653255.1 uncultured Solirubrobacterales bacterium
GGGTGAAGCCGTGGCGCCGCTCAAGGCGGTCGGCAAGACCGAGCGCCGCGGCACGAGCATCACCTTCCTGCCGGACCTCGAGATCTTCGAGACGATCGACTACGAGTACGCGACGCTCGAGACGCGCTTCCGCGAGATGGCCTTCCTGACCAAGGGCCTGAAGATCACCTTCACCGACGAGCGCGGCGAGGGCAGCAAGGTCGACTTCAAGTACGACGGCGGCATCCGCGACTTCGTCACCTACCTGCACTCCCAGGGGACCAAGGAGGCGGTCCAGAAGAAGGTCATCTACCTCGAGGACCAGGGCGACATCGGCGAGGTCGAGGTTGCGCTGCAGTGGAACAACTCCTACCAGGAGTCGCTGCTCTCGTTCGCCAACAACATCAACACGCACGAGGGTGGCTCGCACCTCTCGGGCTTCCGTTCTGCGCTGACGCGGACGATCAACGCCTACGCCAAGGACAAGGGCCTGCTCAAGGAGAAGGACGGCAACCTCCAGGGCGAGGACATTCGCGAGGGTCTGACGGCGATCATCTCGGTGAAGATCCCCGACCCCCAGTTCGAGGGCCAGACGAAGACCAAGCTCGGCAACCCGCCGGTCGAGGGCTTCGTCCAGCAGGCGGTCAACAAGGGCCTCGCGGAGTTCCTCGAGGAGAACCCCCAGGACGCCAAGCAGGTCATCACCAAGGCTGTCTCGGCTTCACGCGCCCGCGAGGCGGCGCGCAAGGCGCGCGACCTGACACGGCGCAAGTCGGCGCTTGAGAACTCGACACTGCCGGGAAAGCTCGCCGACTGCTCGGTGCGCGACCCCGCGCTTGCTGAGATCTTCGTGGTCGAGGGCGACTCAGCCGGCGGCTCGGCCAAGCAGGGTCGCGACCGCAACACGCAGGCCGTGCTGCCGCTGCGCGGCAAGATCATCAACGCCGAGAAGAACCGCATCGACAAGGTGCTCTCGAACAACGAGATCCAGGCGATGATCACGGCGATCGGAACCGGCATCCGCGAGGAGTTCGACCTCGAGAAGGCCAGGTACCACAAGGTGATCATCATGTGCGACGCCGACGTCGACGGCGCCCACATCCGCACGCTCGTGCTGACCTTCCTGTTCCGCGAGATGCCGGAGCTGATCGAGGCCGGCTACGTCTATCTCGCCAAGGCGCCGCTCTACAAGGTCAAGACCGGCGGCCAGGAGATCTACATCGAGAAGGAGTCCGAGCTTGAGGAAGTGCTGCTGCGCGACAAGCTCGAGAAGATCGAAGTGCTCGGTCGCGGCGGCAGCGGAACGACCTTCACCCACGCGCGCTGGCAGAAGTTCGGCCGGCTGCTCAAGCAGTACGAGGGCTGGGCGTCGTCGCTGCGCGCCGAGTTCGGCCACGACACGATCACCTTCCTCGAGGAGGCCCAGATCCTCGACGGCGGGTCGGTCGACGCCGACGCGGTCGAGGCGCTGATCCGCGCCGAGGACAGCGAGGAGGCGCCGTTCACCACCGAGCTGATCTCCGAGGACTCCGAGGAGCTCGTGATCCGCGTCGTCGAGCGGCTCAACGGGTCGGCCGCGACCTACAAGCTGCGCCGCGACATGTTCGGCCGCTCGGAGTACGCGAGCTTCGTGCGCGTGCACAAGGAGCTCGAGGAGCTGGTCGGGCGGCCGGCGTTCGACGTGCGGCTCGGCCGCAAGGAGCAGACGGCGCTGTCGTTCGAGGAGCTGCGCAAGAAGGTGCTCGACGTGGCGCGCGAGGGTGTCGGGGTTCAGCGCTTCAAGGGCCTCGGTGAGATGAACGCCGACCAGCTCTACGACACGACGATGGACGCCGAGCGGCGGACGCTGCAGCAGGTGACGGTCGACGACGCCTCCCTGGCCGATCAGATCTTCTCGATGCTGATGGGCGACCAGGTGGAGCCGCGCCGCAAGTTCATCGAGGACAACGCGACCAAGGTCGCCAATCTCGATGTGTAGCCGGAGGACGATCTAGAGATGGCTGGTACGGAGATCCTGTCGGGCGGGAACATCGAGCCGCGCGGGATCGAGGAGGAGATGCGCTCGTCGTACCTCGACTACGCGATGAGCGTGATCGTCGGGCGCGCGCTACCCGACGCCCGCGACGGGCTGAAGCCGGTCCACCGGCGCGTCCTCTACGCGATGTTCGAGGGCGGCCTCGGGCCGACCCGGCCGTACAAGAAGTCGGCCGCCACGGTCGGCGACGTGATGGCGAAGTTCCACCCGCACGGCGACTCGGCGATCTACGACACGCTCGTCCGGATGGCACAGCCGTTCGCGATGCGCGAGCCGCTCGTCGACGGCCAGGGCAACTTCGGCTCGATCGACAACGATCCCGCTGCGTCGCTACGCCTGGCGGGACCGTTCGGATCGACTCGATCGTCGCGGCCGCGCAGCCTGACTCCGACAACGAGATCGCGATCGAGGTCCTCGACCGCTCGGGCCGGACCGTCAAGGCCTCCCGCCTGTTCCACTCCGGCGAGCATTCGACCCTCAAGCTCCGGACGACGACCGGCCACGAGATCACAGGCACCGAGAACCACCCGCTGCTCTGCATCGTGGAGGTCGCTGGCGTCCCGATGCTGCTGTGGAAGTTGCTCGAGGAGATCGAGCCGGGTGACCGGGTTCTCCTCGCGCGGGCTCCGCGCGGAACCGCCGACGCCCTGACCGACGATCAGCGTGCGGCCGCGCTGCTCGCCGGCGCGTTCGTCGCGGAGGGCTGGGTCTCGGAGAAACGCGCCGGCTTCAACAATGTCGATCCGGAGTACTTCTCGGCGGTCGTCGATGCCTACGACCGCGTGGTCGGCGGTACGCGCTATGTCTCGTCGCGGATGATCGCCTCCGGCAGCGTGCTGCACGAGCTGGACGTTCAGAACCTCGATCGACTGCTCGACAGCCCGCTTGCCGACATGGCTGCACATCGCAGCCGCGACAAGATGGTTCCCGAGTTCGTCTGGTGCGGCGGGAGTGAGCTGAAGCGGGTCTTCCTGCAGTCGCTGTTCACCGGCGACGGGTCTTCGTCGCTGCTGCCGCGCAAGACGATCCAGGTCTCCTACTCCACCTACAGCGAGCAACTGGCGAAGGACGTCCTCGCGCTGTTGCTGGAGTTCGGAGTCGTCGGTCGCATCTGCCGCTACGACAAGGGCGAGATCAAGGTCGTGATCACAAATCGTCGCGACGCGCGACTGTTCGCCAGCCGGGTCGGATTCCTCGGTGCCAAGCAGGCCAAGCTCGAGCGCGATCTGACCGCGATCCCCGAGTCGAGCCGCGCACTCAGCCACGACCACGTGCCGTTCATCGCCGACTACATCCGGTCGGACAGTGGGTCGCGCTGGACCGATCGCGACTGGCTGAACCGCCACAACATCGATCGCGTCGAGCGATGGGAGCAGGGTGGCACGGCGATCATGGAGCGCATCGCGTCGCCGGAGGTTCGCAGCGTGGTCGAGCCACTGGTGACCGGCGACTACTACTACGCCGAGGTCGCGTCGGTGAAGGCTGCCGGCGTCCAGCCGGTCTACTCGATCCGGGTTGACACCGACGACCACTCGTTCGTCACCAACGGGTTCGTCAGTCACAACACCGAGGCGCGGCTGACGCGGCTCGCGATGGAGATGCTGCGCGACATCGACCGCGACACGGTCGACTTCACGCCGACCTACGACGACGCGCGGCTCGAGCCGACGATCCTGCCGTCGCGCTACCCGAACCTGCTCGTCAACGGCTCCTCGGGGATCGCCGTCGGCATGGCGACGAACATGCCGCCGCACAATTTGCGCGAGACGATCGACGCGACGATCGCCTACATCGACAACCCCGAGATCGACGTCGCCGGGCTGATGAAGCACGTCAAGGGCCCGGACTTCCCGACCGGCGGGATCATCGTCGGCTGGCAGGGAATCAAGGACGCCTACGAGACCGGCCGCGGCCGCGTCGTCGTGCGCGGGAAGGCGCACATCGAGCCGCTGCGCCAGGGCAAGGAGGCGATCATCGTCACCGAGCTGCCCTACCAGGTGTCGAAGGGCGACGGTCGCGGCGACGGCTCCGGCCTGATCAAGAAGATCGCCGAGGTCGTCAAGACCGACCGCATCAAGGAGATCTCCGACCTCCGCGACGAGTCCGACAAGTCGGGCATCCGGCTCGTGATCGAGCTCAAGCGCGACGCGATCCCGAAGGTCGTCCTCAACAACCTCTACAAGCACACGCCGCTGCAGTCGACGTTCGGCGTCAACAACGTCGCGCTCGTCGACGGCGTGCCGAAGACGCTCTCGCTGCGCGAGCTGATCGGCCACTACATCGAGCACCAGCGCGACGTCGTCATCCGGCGCACGAAGCACGAGCTGCGCGAGAAGGAGGCCCGCCGCCACATCCTCGAGGGCCTGCTGATCGCGATCACCGACATCGATGCGGTGATCGCGCTGATCCGCGGCTCGGCCGATCCGGACAGCGCGCGCGACGGGCTGATGGAGAAGTTCGACCTGACGCGGATCCAGGCGCAGGCGATCCTCGACCTCCGTCTCCAGCGGCTGACCGCGCTCGAGGCCGACAAGCTCAAGCAGGAGCACGCCGACGTGCTCGAGCGGATCCGCGAGCTGCGCGAGATCCTCGGCGACGAGCAGCGGATCCGCGACATCATCAAGGAGGAGCTGACGGAGATCCGCGATGCCTACGGCGACGAGCGCCGCACGGACATCACGCACTCCGAGGACGACATCGACATCGAGGACCTGATCGCCGATCAGCAGATGGTCATCTCGATCACGAAGTCGGGCTACATTAAATCGCTGCCGCTCTCGACCTACCGCACCCAGCACCGCGGCGGCGTCGGTGTGCGCGGGATGGACATGAAGGACGAGGACTACATCGAGCACCTCTTTGTCTGCTCGACGCACGACTACCTGCTGTTCTTCACCAACCGCGGCAAGGTCTACCGGCAGAAGGTCTACGAGCTGCCCGAGGCATCGCGGACCGCGAAGGGGCGCGCGCTCGTCAACCTGCTGCCGCTGCGCGAGGGCGAGTTCGTCCGAGCGGTGCTCTCGACGCGCGACTTCAGCGAGGGCAAGTACCTCGTCTTCGCGACCAAGAAGGGTCAGATCAAGAAGACCGAGTTCCTCGCCTACAACACGCCGATCAAGGCGGACGGGATCATCGCGATCAAGATCCGCGACGACGACGAGCTGGTCGCCGTGCGGCGGACCTCGGGCGACGACGACATCATCATGGTCTCGCGCTCGGGTCAGGCCGCCCGCTTCAACGAGGACCAGGCGCGGCCGATGGGCCGCGACACCGGTGGTGTGCGTGGCATGAACGTCTCGCGCGGCGACAACTGCGTGCTCGCGATGGACATCGCCCGCGACGACACCGAGCTGCTTGTCGTCACCGAGAACGGCTACGGCAAGCGGACGCCGATCACCGAGTACCCGGTCAAGGGTCGTGGCGCGATGGGCGTCAAGACGATCAACATCACCGAGAAGAAGGGGGGCGTCGCCGGCGCCCTGATCGTGCGTGAGCACCAGGACCTCGTCTTCATCTCCCAGAACGGGATGGTCCAGCGGACCGGGGTCAAGGGCATCTCGCAGCAGGGGCGGCCGGCGCAGGGCGTGCGGGTGATGAACCTGCGCGAGGAGGACGTGGTGAGTGCGGTGGCGTTGGTGATGGAGGACGAGGCGGATACGGCTGCTGTTGCGGAGGGTGAGTCGGAGGGGCTGACGTCGATTGTCGAGGGCGATGCGCCGGTTGTTGATGACGCAGCCGCTGAGCCTGAGCAGCCGGCCGACGACGAGTAGCGAGCGCTGCTTGTAGCGGGCGTGCGGTAATCGACAACGGAGCTAGCTTCGCAACGCTCCTCTGCCGATCACCGCACGCCCGCGTAACAGTCGGCTGAGGGTCGGGCCGCCGCGCGTTTCGCGCTGAGGGTTCGCTTCGTTGCTTCGTGAAGTGCTTGGAGCTTGGGTGGGGAGCTCGGCGGCTGCAATGGGGCGCGCTTTTGTCGGACTGGGCCGGTCTTGTTGCTTGGTGTGGTCGTCTGGCGTAAGACGGCGCTGCGCCGACGTTGGTTCGCTGCTGGCGCTGAGTCGTCACCGTTGAAGTCCACAGAGCGGTTTTCGGCATCTAGGTTGGTGGGGTGCTTGCGGGCGTGGTGATCCTTGGGTTGTTTGGAGCGGGGATTCTGAGCGGAGTCTCGGGGGCTTCGGCAGATCTGCCCGGGATCGCTCTGGGGTCCACCGCGTTGCTGTTTGCCGAGCGGACGGTTGCGCTGTTCGCGATCTGGATGGCAATCGTCGTTGTCGTGATTCGGGCATTCAAGAATCAGATCCCGGTGGAGATCTCGGGCCGTGGCGTGAGGTATGCCGAGGCAGGGGACGTCGAGGCTAAGAGCACGTCCATGGAAGGTGTCCTGGATGACGTCGATGTTGAGATGCGTTGGTTGCGCAATGCAGTACTCGAGCTTCAAAACGCTGCGCCGCACACCCCGCGGAAAGGGAGTCCGGATGGCCGGTAGACTAAATGCCATGTGCCAAAACGACCAGGACATAGAGGATCGGATCTTCGAGCTGCTAGGAGAGATGAAGACGCCCCTAGTGATCATCCGTGAACTTGATCTGGGTGTGGATGAGGGCTATGCGCTCATCCGGAAGGTGATCAAGGAGCGAGATACACCGAATGCGATCAGGATTCGCGAAGGGATCAAGCGGATGGCGGCAATTCGCATCTGATCCACTGGCGAGTCGGTCAGGGGCGTCTGCTTCAATGGGACCACTAGGGAAAGGAGGTGGTCCAAAGTTGAGTGACAGACGTTTTGGGACCCTGGAGGTGTCCGGCCGCTAAGCCCGGCGCACTGGACCCCGTTTAGCGGAGTCCAACCGTGACACCCTCGGAGACGGAGACCGGGAGAGGTCCCGCCGGTCGTCGATTTCGTCACCGAGCTGGTCCAGTCAAGAGCAGTAGCGGAGGGCGTCCTACGGGGCGCCCTCCGTCGTTCGGGCGCACGCGAGAGGGCCGCTAGTTGCTGGCGGCGCCGTTGTCGGCGGTCGTCTCGAGCGAGTTGACCTGGCGCTCGAGATCCTCGACCTTCGTCTTGAGGTCGGTGTTGGCGTCGGATGCAGCCTTAGCGTCGTCGGTCGCGGCGTTGGCATCCTTCTGTGCTTTGCGGACGCTGTTCTGGATCTGGCTGACCTGGCTCTGGGTCGGTAGGGCGTCGATCTGGGTTCCGAGCTCATCGATCTGCTTGCTGAGCTTCGAGTCGAGACGGTCGAGGTCGGCCTGGGTGGCGTTGCTGGCCGAGTTGGTCGCGTCCTTCGCGTCGCGCGCCTCGACGAAGGCGATGACCGCGACGGCTGTCGCGGCCACGGCCCAGACGCCGGCGACGATCAGCCAGCGGCGTAGCGAGCGGACATCGCCGATCGTTGCGGGTGCGCTGGCGTCGGGCTTCGGCTGCTTGACCTTCTTCGGTTTGCCGTCTCCCGCGGGCGGTGGGGCGACCGGGACCGCCTGCGGCTCGGCTGGTTGAGCGGGAGCGGCGGGCTGCGCCGGCGGGGCGACGGGTGAAGGCGTTGCGGGCTGCTCGACCGTCGGCTGCGGCGGCGTGACTGGAGTCTCCTGCGGTTCCGCAGGGGGTTGCTGCTCGGGTGGCGGCGGTGTCGTCGACTCCATCTCGGTCACGCGGCCTTGGGAATGTACTGCTCCCACGACTGCGGGATCACAGGTACGGCCACGTGTATGAAGATCGTAGAGTTGGGCGCGGACGGGGGATGACGGGGGACCATGTTCGCTTGACGTGGCAGGCGATCCCCCTTGCGGCGGTTGCAGGGAGCGCAACAGGTGACGATGTTGTTCCAGTCGGTCGGGCCGCCCTTCGAGCGCGGGATGACGTGGTCGACGGTCAAGCTGCCGCGCTCCTCGCCGCAGTACTGACAGGTCCACTGGTCGCGCGCGAAGACGGCTCGGCGGGTGATCTTGCGGCGGTGGGCGTCGCGTGGGACGCGGACGTAGGTCTTGAGCCGGATGACCATCGGCCGCGGCAGGGTGAAGCTCTCGGCGTGCAGTGCCCACTCGCTGCGCTCAAGGATCTCGGCGCGGTTCTTGAGGATCAGCACCGCTGCACGGCGAACGGTGCAGACGTTGATCGGCTCGTAGGAGGCGTTGAGGACGAGCACGCGGCCGGATGAGGTTGCGCGCCCGCCAGACCGGCCGTCTGGAGGCGCGCTGCTAGGTGCTGGGTCGTCGTCCCCAGGCCTCAACTCGGGTACCGGTTGCACCGTCACGGTGCGGCCAGTGTAGCGAGGGTCTATGCCGCTTCGGAAGAGGCGGCGGGATACGAGCCAAGGACGCGCAGCGTCTCGACACGCGCCGCCAGCGCGGCCAGCGCCTCCTCGACACGCGGGTCGGTGCTGCTCGCGTCGAGGTCGGCAAAGAACATGTAATGGCCCAAGCGCACCCGCCGCGGCCGCGACTCGATCTTGGTCAGGTTGATCTCGCGGTCGGAGAGCTCGCGCAATACCGACACCAGCGAACCGGGTGCGTCGTCGTTGAAGCCCCAGAAGACGATCGCGGTCTTTGCCGGGCCGTCAGCGGGCGGCTTGGCGTCCTCGGCACGTGCGAGCCAGACGAAGCGGGTGACGTTGTCGGGACGGTCCTCGATCCCCGGGGCGATGACTGTTGCTCCATACAGCTCGGCGGCGAGGGCGCTGCCAACGGCGGCGATGGTCCCATCCGGCGACGTCGCGGTCTCCGCCTGCCCCGAGACGAGTCGCACCGCTTCGGCGGTCGAGGTGGCCGCCGCCGTCGTGGCGCCCGGCAGTCGCTCGCGTAGGAAGGTGGAGCACTGCCCGAGTGCGTGGGGATGGGAGATGACCTGGACGATCGAGTCGAGCTCGACCGGTCGCGGTGCGACCAGGTGGTGGTGGATCGCGTGAACCGTCTCGCTGATGATGCGCACGTCGGTGGCGGCGCCGGCGAGCGTGTCGAGGGTCGCGGCGACGCCGCCCTCGAGCGAGTTCTCGATCGGCACGACGGCACGGTCGGCCGTGCCCTCCTGGACGGCCAGGATCGCGTCGCGGACAGTCGCGTAGGAAACCGCTTCGGTTGGGCCATCGGCTGACGCGCGCAGCGCCTCGTCGGTGTTGGTGCCGGGCGGGCCGAGGTAGGCGACCCGCTGGTTCCCTGCGCTCATGACTGCGCCGGACTGGCCAGAGCTTGCTCGACGGCCGCCTGCTCCTCGGGCGAAAGCTCGAGCTCCGACTCGCCCGCGACGATCTGCTTGAAGTAGACGCGCGCGCTGTCGCGATGGTGGATCGAGGAGACGACGATGCCCGAGCGGTGTGCGTCGAGCAGCGCGAGCGAGCTCGACTGCTGGCCCGACAGCTCTCCATAGGCGTCGTAGCGAACGAGCGCGCGGTGCGCCACGCAACCGTCGATCCTGGTCTCGGCTCCGCCCATCCGTGTCTCGATCCCGGTCGCGGTGTCCTCGACCCAGTCGCGCAGCTCGACGAAGCCCTGCTCCAGGCGTGCCGCATGCTCGACGAGGTCGCGCTCGCCGGCGGTTCCGAGCACCGCCCGCTGATCGGCGCGCAGCCGTCGCTGCTTGACCGCCAGGACGATCGCCAGCACCAGCGCGATCACGCCGACGACCGCGCCAGCGAGCGCTACGAGTCCCTCTGTAGAGCTGAGGCCGTCCACCGTTCGCAGCCTACTCGCGGCTACGACGTGAAGATCGCTGAGAACTCGCCGACGTTGTTGCCGACCGACTCGTCCTCGCCCGGCACCAGCTCGATCTCGATCTTGATCGGGACGGCCTGGCCGGTCGGCGGCGTCCCGTCGAGCGGGATGCTGACGGTCTGCGCCTCGCCGGCGGCGATCGTGTCGATCACGCCCTCGGCGGTGGTCTCGTCGGCGCCGCTGCCGACGGTGGCGGTGACCTTGACGTCGGTCTCGGTGTTCTCGCCCTGGTTCAGCACTTGGACGTCGAAGGAGAGGTCGCCGGTGGCGGTGACACTGGTCGAGCCGCCGGGCGTGAGCGTCTGGCCGCCGAGTGTGACGGTGCCGAGGCCGTTGCCGTGCAGGCCTGGGGCGGCATCCTCGTCGGTCGTGCCGCCGCCACTGCTGATCCCGCTGAGCCGGTCCGCGACCTCGGCCGGATCGAGCCACGCGAGGTCCTTGAGGAAGGTGCTCTCGGTGAGGCTCTGCTTGAGGTCGGCGTCCTTTAGGACCTGGTTGATCTCGGGGATCACGCGCTTGAAGTAGATCTGGTCGCTGGTCAGGAAGAGCTGCATCGCGTCGGCGATCTGGTCGGCCGCCCCCTCGGCCTGGTCGCCGTCGGTCAGCGCGTTCGGCAGCGCGTCTGCGATTTGGGCGATGCCCTCGGCGCGGAAGGTCAGCGTCTCGACGAGCTGGGACTGCGCCGCGTCGAGATCGCCCGGATGGTCGAGCCCCTTGGCCCGGTCGACGAGCTGCGCTGACTGGATGCGGAAGCTGTTGAGCGCGTTCTCGACGTCGACGTCGGTCCCGCCGTCACCGCCGCCGAGCTGCTGGAAGAGCGCGTCGCTCTCGCCGTTGGACTCCTTCATCAGCGCATCGACGTCGCGCACCCAGTCGTTGATCGCGGAGTCCTTGCGCGAATCGAGGCATCCACGCACACCGAAGACCAGAATGATCAGGACGAGCAGACCTGCGCCCAACGCGAGCGCGCGCCGTACCATCATGGTTTGACGGTCGGTCGAAGGCCCCGGTCGGGGTCGTTGGCGGGCCGGGCGACCGCGGCCGGCTGTTGGCTGGTCCGGTTCGTCGAACAAGGACTGAATCCACTCCTCGTGAGAGGCCCTGCAGTAGGGGAAGTATGACCTTTCCATCGGTTGTCCTCCCTCCGGCCCCTCGGCCGACACGGCAGGTGCCCCCTCTCAGGGGCCGAACAACGAACCCAGATGAGTAGCCCCAATACCACCGAGCGGATAACGGGCGAGGCCCGGACCGAGCGTGTCGGCGCGGCTCCAGCGGGCCGGCTAGTACTCGGCCGCTATCGGCTTGGCGAGCGGCTCGGGGCCGGTGGCTTCGGCGTCGTCTGGCAGGCGCACGACGAGCGGCTGGAGCGCGACGTGGCCGTCAAGACGATCCCCTTTGGCGGCGGGGCCGGCGACGACGCGCGGATCCAGCGCGAGGCGATCGCCGCGGCACGGCTCAACCATCCAGGCATCGTCGCGCTCTACGAGCTCGGCCATGACGAGCACGCCGCCTATCTCGTCTCCGAGCTCGTCGACGGGGCGACGCTCGCCGACCTCAGCCGCGAGGGCGCGGTCTCGGACCGCGACGTGGCGCGGATCGGCGCGGCCCTCTGCGATGCACTCGAGCACGCTCACGCGCGCGGAGTAGTGCATCGCGACGTCAAGCCGGGCAACGTGATGGTGCTCGCCGAGCCGGCAGCGGGGGCGGGCTTCGCGAAGCTGACCGACTTCGGCATCGCGCGATTGGCGACCGGCGACTCGCTGACCGCCACCGGCGACATCGTCGGCACGCTCGCCTACATGGCGCCCGAGCAGGCGGAGGGGCAGCCGGTCGGTCCGGAATGCGACGTCTATTCGCTCGCGCTGACGCTCTACGAGGCGTGGACCGGCACGAACCCCGTGCGCGGAAGCAGCCCGGCGGCAACGGCCCGCCAGGTCGGCGCGCCGCTGCCTCCGCTGCGCCGTCAGCGGCGCGACCTGCCGGCCGCGCTCTGCGAGGTGGTCGATGCCGCACTCGACCCCGACCCCGGCTACCGGCCGCCGTTAAGTGAGCTGCGCGAGGTATTCGCGGACTCCGAGGACGAGCTCTCCGACGAGGGCGGGCTCGTCGAGCCGGAGGTCATCGAGCGCTTCGGGCTGACGGCGGTCACGCGCCGCGGCACTCGCTTGACGCGGATGCTGCGCGGCCGGGAGCTGCCGCCGCCGATCGTCGTACCCGGTGAGGAGACGCGATACCTCGAGGACGACGAGGTCGGGACGCGGCGGCAACCGTGGCCAACGTTGATTGCCGGTCGCGCGGCCGCCGGGCTAGCGGCCGGTTTGCTCGTCTTGCTGGGCGTCGGCCTCGGCCCGGACCCGTCGTTCGCCGTCGGAACCGCGGCGCTGATCGCCGCCGGCGCCGTCGCGCTGCTGCCGCGCGTCGGCTGGATCACTGCCGCGATGGGCGTCTGTGCCTGGCTTGCTTCACCCGAGGCGGGTCAGGAGGGAACGGCGCTTGTACTGACCGTTGCCTTGCTGCCGATCCCGCTGCTGCTGCCGCGGGCGGGGCTGCTGTGGTCGGCGCCGATCTTGGCGCCGTTGCTCGGCGCTATCGGTCTGGCACCGCTGTTCGTCGGGGCCGTCGCCTGGCTCGGGCGGACCGTCTGGCAGTGGGCCGGACTTGCCGTTGCCGGACTGCTTTGGCTGCGCATCGCGGAGGTCCTGACCGGCGACGACCTGCTCTACGGCGGCGCGCCGCCGGCATCTCCGCGCGCCGGTTGGGAGGCCTCGGTCGTCGACGCCACGCGCGACGCGATCGAGCCGGTGTTCACGTCGATCGACCCGCTGCTGGCGATCGCCTGGGTCGGGGCGGCGATTGGCCTTGGCTTCCTGGTCCGCGCATGGCGGGGAGCGGCACTACCCTGATGGATCGATTTCGATGAGCATGCTGCGTAATCTCGAGTCCAAGTTGGGCGGCCTCGTCGAGGGGGCGTTCAGCCGCGCCTTCAAGTCGAGCGTCGAGCCGGTTGAGCTCGCGCGCAAGCTGGCGAAGGAGATGGAGGAGTCGAAGATGGCCTCCGTCTCGCGCACCTACGTGCCGAACCACTACCGCGTCTTCCTGTCGCCGCAGGACCGCTCGCAGTTCGCGACCTACGAGCCGGCGCTGCGCAAGGAGCTGTCCGACTACCTGCTCGAGCACGCGCGCGCGGAGAGCCTTGCGCTGACCAGCCGTCCGGCGGTCGAGTTCCTGACCGACGAGCGGTTGCAGCTCGGCGAGTTCGGCATCCAGGCTCAGCTACTCAGCCCGCCCGAGGAGGAGCAGGCACCGGTGGCGGCCCCCGACGTGGCGCCGTCGCAGGGCGACTTCGGTCACACGATGGTTTACTCGCCCGACCGCTCCGGCGCGCGCGCGCTGGCGCCCGAGCGGCCGCGCCGCGGGCCCGGACAGCGGGCGGTGCTCGCCGGCGACGGGCGTCGCACGGTGATCGAGAGCGACCCGTTCACGGTCGGTCGCAGCCGCGACTGCGATCTCGTGATCGACGATCCGAACATCTCGCGTCACCACGCCGAGCTGCGCGCCGACGGCGACAGCTGGCGGATCGCCGACCTCGGCTCCACCAACGGCGTCAAGATCAACCGGCGCCGGGTCGACGAGGGGCTGCTGAAGAGCGGCGACCGGATCACGCTCGGCCTGACCGACTTCGACTTCGAGCTCGAGTAGAGAGGCACCGAGGATGGACGAGCCGCTCGCCGTAGCGTTGAAATTCGGCTTCCTGCTGGTGCTCTACCTGTTCCTGCTCTGGGTCGCGCGCAGCGCGCTGCGCGACCTCTCGCGCGGGGTCGAGACGGTCGGCGGCAACGCCGCCGCGCCACCCCCCGACCCGGGCAGCCGTCAGCGCGACGAGCCTGAGGGCGGCGGGCTGCTCGGCTCGATGGAGCCGCGGCTCGAGGTGATCGCGGCGCTCGGCTTCGAGCCCGGCACGACCTTCGACCTGCGCGACGGCGCGACGATGGGCCGCTCCGACCACGCAGAGATCCGCGTCGACGATCCGTTCGCCTCGTCGGCGCACGCGCGCATCTTCGCCCGCGGCGACTTCATGCTCGTCGAGGACATGGGCTCGACCAACGGCACCTACCTCAACGGGCGCCAGTTGCGCGGTGCCGAGCGGCTCAAGGTCGCCGACACGATCCGTATCGGCGACAGCGAGTACCGCTACCAGGAGTAGCCATGGCGCTGCAGGTGGTCGAACAAGCGGGGCTGACCGATGTCGGCCGTCAGCGCGAGGCGAACGAGGACAACCTCGTGCTCGCGTCGCCGGTCTTCGCGGTCGCGGACGGGATGGGCGGCGCGCGTGCCGGTGAGGTCGCGTCGCGGATCGCCGCTGAGACGTTCCGCGATCCGCGCGATCCAAATCGGACGCCGGAGCAGCAGCTCGAGCGCGTCGTCAAGGAGGCGAATCGCCGCGCCTACCGGCTGCGCGGCGACGAGCTCGTCCAGCTGACCCAGGACCACTCGCTGGTCGCCGAGCTGGAACGCTCGGGACAACTGACGCCGGAGGCTGCCGAGCACCACCCGCAGCGCTCGATCATCACGCGCGCGCTGGGTCCGGAGCCCGAGGTCGAGGTCGACACCCACACCCATCCCGCGCGCGCGGGGGACGTCTACGTGCTCTGCTCGGACGGCTTGACGGGGATGATCTCCGACGACGAGCTGGCGACGCTGCTGCGCGCGGCGCCGTCGCTGGAGTCGGCCGCCGAGTCGCTCGTCCGGGCAGCGAACCAGAGCGGCGGAAAGGACAACATCACCGTCGTCCTCTTCCGCCTCGACGACGACGGCACGGGTCCCGTGGGTGACCCGCCAACGGCCGAGGAGACGATCCACCAGGGGCTGACCGTCGACGAGGTGCAGGCGGCCGCAGCCGCGACCGGCGGAGCTGCCGCCGCGGACGATCCCGCCGCGACGACCCGCCGCCGGGTCGAGGCGCGCGACCGGGGGCACAGCGCGCGAGTCGAGAGGCGCCAGGCCCCCGCCGAGCGGTCCGGCCGCTCGCGCGTCCGCATGGCGGTAGCCGGTGTCGTCGCGCTGGTCGTGGTCGCCGTCGTGGCTGTCGGCGCCTACGCGGCGGCTCGACAGGTCTACTTCGTCGCCACCGACGACGCCGGCCTCGTCACGGTCTATCGCGGCCTGCCCTAC
>CBFGZN010000039.1:0-14399 GCA_965653255.1 uncultured Solirubrobacterales bacterium
GGAGATGTCGGCGACGCCGGCGTCGCCGGAGATCGCGCGCGAGACCGCCTCGAATGAGCGCTCGCGCTCGAAGACCTCGGTCACCTCGGAGATCCGCTCGACGAAGACGAACGAGCGCAGCTTGCGGAACGAGTCGTGCAGGGCGTGCAGCATCGACAGGAAGAAGACGCTGGCGCTGGTGACGCTGGTCGAGACGTCGCAGAGCACGAACAGCTCGGGACGGCGGGGGCGGCGCGGGCGAAAGCGCAGGTCGAGCGGGACGCCGCCGGTCTGGAGCGAGGTGCGCATCGTTCGCCGCACGTCGATTGCCGACGAGCGGTTGCGGCCGCGGTTCTCGCGCCCCTGGGTCGCCAGCCGGCGGCGCATCTGGGCGACGACGCGGTGGACCTGGGCGAGGTCCTGGGCGCCGCCGGTCGGCAGCGCGCGGTCGAGCTCGCGCAGCGGCTTGCTCGGCGGCAGCGTCTCGGTGCGCTCGATCAGCGCGCGCTCGAGCTCGCGCCGGACCTGGGCCTCGAATTCGCGCAGCCGGTCGCGCGGCACCGAGTCGGGGTCGGGCAGATCGGCGCCGGCCTGCTCGCCGCGCAGGCCGAGCGTGCGGCGGATCCGCTGGACGTCGACGCCGATCACGCCAGAGCCCTCGCCCTGGCGGCCGAAGGCCGAGATCGCCAGCCGGGCGAGGTCGCGCAGCTGGCCCTCGGGGGCGTTGGCGTCGCGCAGCGTGTCGCGGATCCGTTCGCGCAGCGAGTCGAAGTCGAGCTCCGGCTCGGGGCTGGCGCCGCCCTCGCGCCCGGCGCCCTCCTTGATACCGCGGTCGACGGCCTCGCGCTCGGCGGCGCGGAAGAAGAAACGGTCGAACACCGCCTCCAGCACGCGGCGGTCCTCCTGCGACTTGGCGAGCGTCGTCGCCAGCGCCTCGAAGAAGTCCTCGCGGTCGGTCCACTCGACGTGGCGCAGCGCCTCGAAGGCGTCGAGCAGCTCCGAGGTACCGACCTTCATCTCCTCGCGCCGCAACTCGTCGGCGAACTCGAGCAGCCGCGGCGCCATTCCCGCCGGCCCGGCGGCCGGTGGCATCCCGCCGTAGAGGGCCGGGTTAGCCGAGCGGGCGCGATCCGAGGGCGAGGCCATCGGTCAGTTTCACGCCGACGCGCTCGGCGACGAGGTCGAGGTCGGTGCGGTGCTTGACGATCACGCTCATCGTCTGGGTCAGCGTGTCCTGGTCGACGTCCTCGGCTCCGAGCAGCAGCAGCGCGCGCGCCCAGTCGATCGACTCGGCGATCGACGGCGGCTTCTTGAGGTCGAGCTCGCGCACCATGTGCATCACCTCGACGAGCTTGCGCGCGACGTCCTCCTTGATGTCGGGCGCGTGCAGCCGGACGATCTCGAGCTCGCGCTCGACCGTCGGATAGCCGAGCCAGAGGTAGAGGCAGCGGCGCTTCAGCGCCTCGGTCAGCTCGCGCGAGTCGTTCGATGTCAACAGCACGATCGGGTGGGTCGACGCCTCGACCACGCCGAGCTCGGGGATCGAGACCTGGAAGTCGGACAGGACCTCGAGCAGCATCGCCTCGAACTCCTGGTCGGTCTTGTCGATCTCGTCGATCAGCAGCACGACCGGCTCGGGCGCGGAGATCGCGGTCAATAGCGGGCGGGGGAGTAGGAACTCCTCGCCGAAGATGTCGTCCTTGACCTCCTGCCAGCCGGCGTCGGATGCCTCGACTTGGATCCGCAGCAGCTGCTTGCGGTAGTTCCACTCGTACAGCGCCTTCGCCTCGTCGAGCCCCTCGTAGCACTGGAGCCGCACCAGCTTGCGGCCGGTCGCGCGCGACAGTGCCTTCGCGAGCTCGGTCTTACCGACGCCCGCCGGTCCCTCGACCAGCACCGGCTTGCCAAGTCGCCCTGCCAGGAACGACACGAGTGCCGTCGACTCGTCGGCCAGATAGCCGGCGGAAGCGAGGCCCGCGCGCGTCTCGTCGATCGACTGGAACTCCGCAGTCACCCGGGGAAGGATACTTTCGCTTCGTGTCCGCCCTCTCCACGTTGCTAGCCCAGGCCCCTTTCCTCGACCCGGGAGGGGGCTCCGACGAGGCTGGGCGCGTCTCGATACGGACGTTCGCGGCGATTCTCGGGACAGGCTTCCTGATCGCGATCGCCGGCCACGTGATCCAGTCCCGCGTCGTGGTCGCGTTCGGGATCGCGCTGATCTTCGGCGCCACGGTCTTCGTCCCGGCGGTGCTGGCACTGCTCAACTGAGTAATCTCGGGCGCTCGTCCGAGACCAGCAAGGAGAAGCGGAGATGGCGGAGGTGGCGCAGGTCCAGTCGGGTCTAGAGGGCGTGGTCGCCTTCGCGACGGAGATCGCCGAGCCCGACAAAGAGGGCGGCGCGCTGCGCTACCGCGGGGTCGACATCGAGGATCTCGTCGGAACGGTTCCGTTCGAGCAGGTCTGGGGCCTGCTCGTCGACGGCTCGTTCGAGCCCGGCCTGCCGCCGGCGGAGCCACATCCGCTGACCGTCCGCACCGGCGACCCGCGCGCCGATCTGCAGGCTGCCGTCGCGATGCTCGCTCCCGAGTGGGGGCTGCAGCCGGTGATCGACATCTCCGATGAGCAGGCGCGCGCGGACCTCGCCCGCGTGTCGGTGATGGCGCTCTCGTTCGTCGCCCAGTCGGCGCGCGGCGTCGGTCAGCCGCCGGTGCCGCAGGCCGAAGTCGACAAGGCCGATTCGATTCCCGCCCGTTTCCTGACCCGCTGGCGTGGCGAGGCCGATCCGCGCCACGTAGCGGCGATCGACGCCTACTGGATCTCGGCCGCCGAGCACGGCATGAACGCCTCCACCTTTACCGCCCGTGTGGTCACGTCGACCGGCGCTGATGTGTCGGCGGCGCTGTCGGGCGCTGTCGGCGCGCTCTCTGGCCCGTTGCATGGTGGTGCGCCCTCACGAGTTCTGTCAATGCTCGACGGCGTCGAACAGACCGGCGACGCCGAGGCGTGGGTCAAGGACGCGCTCGATCGCGGCGAGCGGCTGATGGGCTTCGGCCACCGTGTCTACCGCGCCGAGGACCCGCGTGCCCGCGTGCTGCGCCGGACCGCGCGCGAGATCGGCGCACCGCGGCTTGAGGTCGCCGAGGCGCTCGAGCAGGCGGCGCTGGCCGAGCTGCAGGCGCGCAAGCCGGACCGCGTGCTGGCGACCAACGTCGAGTTCTGGTCGGCGGTCGTGCTCGACTTCGCCGAAGTGCCGCCCGAGCTCTTCACGCCGCTGTTCTCCTGTGCGCGCGTTGGCGGTTGGGCGGCGCACATCCTCGAGCAGAAGCGCGAGGGCCGGCTGATCCGGCCGACCGCGGTCTACACGGGACCCGGCCCGCGTCCCGTCTCAGACGTCTGAGCGGGTCCAGGCTCGGGCGCGAGGACGGCGGTCGCCTCGTCGTTGGGGTCGGGCAGGTCGTCGGCGGCCCGCTTGGCGCGCTCGCGGATGCCTGCTCCGGCGAGCAACATGGCGCAGAGCAACGCCAGCACCGTCTGACCGGGCGGGCGGTCGAACATCCGCGTCGCGATCAGCACGGCGCACCACAGGCCGGCGCCGGCGATCGCCGTGCCGTCGCCGAGCGGGAGGTGGAACTCGCGTCGCTGCGCGCGCATCCGCAGCAGCACCAATACTGCGCCGGCTGCCAGCAGCTCGGCGGCCTCGACGAACGAGAACGGGCCGAGTGTGCTGACGATCACCAGCGCCGCCGCGACGGCCGCCACGCGCTGCTCGAGGTTCAGCGCCCGCCACGTCGTCGCGACCTCGGCCGCCACGCGGCTCACGCCGCGGTGGGCGTCTCGGCGGCCGCGCGGATGCGCTTGTTCAGCAGCGCGGCGTCGGCGTCGGACACCGTTCGCAGCTGGCCCTGGAAGGCCAGGTGCCAGTGCTCGATTGGCCACTTGCCGACATGCTCGAGCTCGCTCGCCAGCTCGACGGCGGGTATCCACTGCTGCTCGTCGAGCATGACCAGCGGCTCGGTCTCGAACCGCCACGGATAGGGGTCCGGGTTGCTCGGCTTGCCGGGCCAGACCTTCGTCCGGTCCTCGAACATCTCCGAGGTGACGCGCACGATCCCGCCGAACGACTGCACGACGGTGAGGTAGAAGACGATCTCGTCGCCAGGCTCGAACAGCTCTGCCTGGCGCCGCCGCCGTTCCTTCATCCCGATCAGCTTGAACCCGTGCTCCCGTGTCGCCGCGAAGTTGTCAGGCGATCCGGTGAGGATCCAGGTCTTGTGCGCGCTCGCCACGCTGGAAACCCTAGCGATGTAGTCGGCAGGGGAGAAGATTGCCATTTTCTGCGATTAATGGCAACTATTGATAGCCTGGAGTCTATGGGTAGCGCCGACCGCAAGCAGGCACTCTTCGAGCACATCGAGCGGCTCCGGCGTGTCGAGCGCGAGATCCCGCCGAACAGGGATCTCGTCGCGGTACGAACCGCCCTCGAGGCTGAGCTTGGGGAGACCGTGTCGCAACGCCTCGCGGCACGTCTGCTCGGCGTAAGCCATACGGCGCTCGCCCGATGGGTCGACGCCGGCGACATGCCGCTCGTCTTCACGCCTTCCGGGCAAAGGGCAGTGCCAATCGACGCTCTCCTGGATCTGCGTGAATCGGTCGCGGCAGAGCGCCGCGCCGATAATCGCGGTCAGCGCCCGCTCGAGCCGGTGATGACCCGGAGGCGTGAGCGTGCCGAGCGGCTCGACGTAGATGCGCTGGTGCCTTCCGACATCGCTTCAGATGGCCACGACCGAGCCACTCGACGCAGCCTTGCCTACCACCGTGCGCTGGCGCGCGGCCTCGACCGGGGGATGGTCGACGATGCGCTGCGCCAAGTCTGGAAATGGCGCTTGAAGGGACGGATCGATCCGCACTACGCGGATCGCTGGGAGCGACTGCTGCACGGCTCAGTGGCTGATGTGCGGCGGGCAATCTCCGAGGACAGCGAGGATGCCGGCGATCTCAGGCAGAGCTCGCCCTTCGCGGGCATGCTGAGCGAGCCCGAGCGCCGCAAGCTTGTCCAGCAGGTGCGCTGATGCGGCTCGATCAGTTGAAGCACGTCGTAGGAGCTGCCGCGAACGTCACCGGCGAGCGCGAGTTCGTCGTGATCGGCAGTCAGGCGATACTCGGAACGGACCCCGAAGCGCCCGTGGCGCTGCTGGTATCGATGGAGGTCGATATCTATCCGCGGGAACACCCGGAGCTCGCGGATGAGATCGATGGCGCGCTCGGAGATGGATCTCAGTTCCATCGAGCGTTCGGCTATTACGCGCATGCGGTGGGGCCGGAGACCGCCAAAGCGCCGGCGGGTTGGGAACGGCGCCTGATGCAGTTGAAAGTCGATCCACGCCCGGGGTCGGACAAAAGGTCGATCGCCTACTGTCTCGAAGCCCACGATCTCGTCCTAGCGAAATGCGCTGCGGGGCGCGATCGCGACTGGGCGTTCGCGCTGGGGGCACTGCATGCGGGCCTCGTGCGCGGCGATGAGCTGTTGGCGCGAATCGACGCAATGCCGCTCGACGAGCCGCATCGCGCGCACGTGCGCGCGATGGTCACGGGCCTGCTCAGCCGCGCCGCGCCACTCCCGTAGCCGACCAGCCAGGGGTCATCGGGGGTTCCGGGGGCGTGAGCCCCCGGTTCTCAATCGATCGGGATGTCCTCGACCTTGCGCTCCGAAGGCGGGGCGTCGAGGCGCTCGAGGTAGTGGTCGATCAGGGCGCGCAGGGTGAGCAGCGCCTCGCGCAGGAGCGCGGTCAGACGGTCCTGGAGGTCGGGCGGGGCGGCCAGGCGGAGGGCGTCGAGCAGGACGAACAGCGCCGCCGGGTCGGGCGCGGGCGGTGGCTCGCCGGCGCCGTTGCTGGCGGGGTCGCTGCCGTAGAGATCGTCGTTGTCAGCCGCTTGGTGCGGGTCGCTCATCGGAGGCTCTTTCGAAGACGACTTCCAGCGCGCCGTCGCGGAACCGCGCGCCGCCTGTCTCATAGCCTGCCAGGGCAGGGGGGAGCATGATCGTCCGCTTCTGCCCTCCGACGCGCACGATCACCTCGAGCCCGGCCTTCTTGAGGTCGATGTCGCCGCGCTCCGCGAACGGCAGCGGCAGTCGCAGCGTCGCCTGGCCGTTGCCGTCGGTCGTCAGCTCGCGCGACAGGTCCTCGTGCAGGACATCCTCGACGGCGTGGTCGGCGAACAGCTGCTCGCCGAGCAGGTCGAGCGTCTCGGCGCCGATCACCTCGTCCGGGAGGTGCGGCGCGGTTAGGACCGGCACGGGCGCGAAGCCGGAGCGGACCAGCTCCATGTGCTCCTGCTGGCTCGTCCGCCAGCCGGCGAAGTAGCCGTCGGCAGCCTCCGGCGGCAGGACCCTGTTGACCACGACAGCGTCGGTCAGGTAGCCGTAGAGGTTGAGGTAGGTGAAGGTCCGCATCGCCTCCTTGACGACCATGCGGTCCGGGTTGATCACCAGGCGGACCGATGTGCGCGACCGATCGCGGAGGATCTCGTTCATCGCCACGAGGTTGGTCGCCAGCCGCTCGGCCTCCTGGAAGACCGCCTCGCCGGGCAGCGGCACGTCGAGCACGGTCTTCGCCAGCGGCCGCGCGGCGGCGAGCAGCCCACCGCGGAACGGGAAGACCTTCTCCAGCCACCACGTGCAGATGTCGGGGAACGACAGCAGCCGCAGCGTCTCGCCGGTCGGGGCACAGTCGACGATCACGACGGCGAACTCGTCCGACTCGTGGTGGCGCTTGATCTGCAGCAGCGAGAACAGCTCGTCCATCCCCGGCGGGACGCTGAGCTCCTGGGCCGAGATCTGGTCGACGCCGCGGTCGCTCAGCAGCTCGCCGAGCCAGTCCGAGACGGCCTCCCAGTGGCGTTCCATCTCGGCCTGGGCCTGGACCTCTTGGCCGTACAGCCGTGGAGCGATCTCGGTCGGCTCGCCGCCGAGCGTTGCCTCGAGCGAATCGGCGAGGCTGTGCGCCGGATCGGTCGACATGACCAACGTGCGCAGGCCCGCGGCTGCGCAGCGCCGTGCACTGGCCGCGGCGACACTCGTCTTGCCGACACCGCCCTTGCCGGTGTACAGAATCGTGCGCGGCGCCATCGGCGCATCCTACGCCGAGGCTTAGGGCAGCTCTGACTCGGCGATGCCCGTGATGCTGCTGCGCAGGCTCTTGCCTGTCCGCAGCTCCTTGGCGGCGATGCGGATCCGGTAGGTGCCCGCGGCGCCCGGCTTCCAAGGCAACGACCAAGTCCCGCGCCGGTAGGTCCCGAGCTTGTCGAGCGCGACCTTTCCGTTGCGGGTGATCGTCACCTGGACCGCTGACAGCTTCGACACCGAGAACCGGACGGTGGCCGAGACGCCCTTGGTCACGAAGTCGGGGCCGAGATACTCGAGCTCCGCCGGATCGGTCGTGTAGGCGAGGAAGTTGCGCGCGGCGTCGCAGTACGGCTTGCGGACCGTCTTGTCGCGGTGCATCCGGCTGCACATGCTGGCCGAGAACTCGCGCAGTAGCTCGTGGTACTCGCGCGTCGACTCGGCGCCGCGGTAGGAGTAGGTCGACCAGTCGCCGGTGTCGTTTGCCGGCAGCTCCTTGCGGGCCTCCGGCTCGGCGGCCTCGAACAGCTTGCGGGTCGTCGCGTCACCGGTGATCTCGGAGTAGTCGTAGAGCCCGATCAGCGACTGGAGGAAGGCGTTGATGATGTAGAGCCGCGGCGCGAACGAGTACTGGAGGTAGTGGGTGCCGCCGAACGGCCCCGTCGTCCGCACACCTACGGGCGGCGGCTTGCGGAACGCACCGAAGGCGGCCCGCGCCTGCTTCAGGTAGTCCGCGTTCCCGAATAGCTGGAACGCCCGCGCGAAGGCCTGGATCGCCGTTGCCTGAGCCATTCCGCTGATCCACGGCGGCCGCCCGCCACCGAACTCGAAGTAGTACTCCCACGTCTTGAAGCCGCCGCGCGTCGAAGCGGTTCGAATCAGCTCGCGCAGCAGCTTCTGCAGGCCGACGCGATCGCAGGCGACGCCCGTGTCCTTGACGCAGGCGCCGTGCATCAGGTTCGCCTGCTTGAAGTTGACCAGCGGCTGCACCTGCAGGCCCTCTCCGACGTAGTACTCGAAGATCAGCCGGCTACCGCGGAACATGATGTGGTCGCGGCCGCTGGGGAACGGCTGCCGCGGCCAGTACTGCGTATTGCGCTGGAGGATCAGCATCAAGGCGGGCAGGCGACTGGCGGTCAGCTTGCGTTGCAGCGCGATTCCGTCGACGAGCGCGATCGCGTTGCCCAGCTCGGACTTGCGCGCGCCGCGCAGCCGCCGCTGGACGGTCCGCGCGCGGCTCACCGTGCGGCGGTACTTGACGTAGCTGACACGTGAGATCGCCTTGCGCTTATAGGCGAGGGTGATTGCGCGGCTCGTCGCTCTGCGTGCGCGCCTCGCCTGCTTCGAGAGCTTCGCGGCGCGGGGCCGCGGCCGTGCCCGTGAGGCGGAGACCGCCGCGGCAGCCGCGTCCTTGCGCGCCGCCGGCTCGCGTCCGAGGTCGCCGACGGGGCCGTCGGGGACGAAGGCGCTGTCGACGTGCTGCGCGCGCTCGTTAGCGCCGACGACGAGGACGTCGCCTGCCTGCGCGGGGGTAGCTGCGGTCAGCGTCAGGCAGACGACGACGCCTGCGCAGAGGGTGCTGTCGCGAAGGGTCATCCCACCACCCAACCGTAGGAGGGCGTCGAAGTTGCGTGATGCAGCGAATCCCCCGCTAGGCTCCGCCATTCCCCTCCAGCTCCCACTCGCTTGAACATCCGGACAGCACTTCGACAGCCCTGGACCGCCGTCCTGCTCGCGGCCATGCTGCTGGCGTCGCTGACGCTGGGCGCCTGTTCGAGCGGCGGAGGCGAAAGCGGTGGGGACGAGGATGCGTCGGCGCTGCTCGACAAGGCGTTCAGCAAGCCCGTCGACAGCGCCGACGTCGATATCGACGCGCAGCTCGACATCGAGGGCCGGCCAGGCTTCGAGGATCCCGTGCGCATCAGGGCCACCGGCCCCTATGTGCGCTCCGAGAAGTCGCTCCCCCAGCTCGACCTCGACGTCTCGATCGAGGCTCAAGGCGCCGGCCAAGCGATCCAGGCCGGCGTGCTGTCGACCGGCGACCGGCTGTTCGTGGAGTTCGGCGGCGCGTTCTACGAGCAGTCGCCTGAGCAGGTTGCCCGCACGAATCGCCGGTTGGCCAGCGAGGACGGCGACGGCAGCGGAACGCTTCGCGATCTCGGTATCGACGCCCGCAAGTGGGTCACCGATGCCCAGGTCGAGGGCGAGGAGGAGATCGGCGGAGTGACGACCGAGCACGTCAAGGGCACGCTCGACGTCAAGGCGGCCTTGACCGATCTCGACGGTCTGGTTAAGCGTTCGGCCGACACGCTCGCCAACGCCGGTCAGGCCGCCAAGCCGATCGGCAAGCAGGGGATCGAGCGGCTGGCGAACTCCGTCGACAATCCCAGCTTCGACGTCTACGTCGGCAAGGACGACGGCATCGTGCGGCGGATCTCGTTGCGGATCGACGTCGAGGTTCCCGAGCAAGATCGCAAGCGGGTTGGAGGGGTCACTGATGCCGCAATTCGCTTCTCGGCGCAGCTCGACGACGTCGGCGGCGACCAGCAGGTAGAGGCGCCGCGCAGCTCGCGCCCGCTGTCCGACCTGACGAGCCAGCTCGGGAGCCTCGGCAACTTGACCGGTGGGCTCGGCGACGAGCGCTACTCGAAGTGCCTCGACGCGGCCGATCCCAACGACTCCGCCGCGATCGCGGCCTGTCGCGCACTGCTCCCGTAGGCCGAGCGTCTGTAGCGTGCGCGCCCGATGATCCTCGAGGACATTGCCCCCTGGCTGGCGCTGATCGTCGCGCTGCTGTTCTTCCTCTGGCTCGACCTCCACTTCTTCGCTCGCGGTCGCGAGCCGAACTTCAAGGAGGCGGTCTGGTGGTCGATCGGCTGGCTGGTGCTCAGCCTGGCGGCCGCGCTCGTCGTCTGGGCGCTCGAGGGCGGCGAGGACGCCGTCCTCTACACGACTGTCTACCTGATCGAGCGCTCACTGTCGCTCGACAACCTGTTCGTCTTCCTGCTGCTGTTCGCCTACTTCGGCGTCCCCTACGAGCAGCGCGGCCGGCTGCTGTTCTGGGGCATCGTCGCGGCGCTGGTCCTGCGCGGGCTGTTCATCCTCGTCGGGATCGCGCTGATCGAGCAGTTCCACTTCGTGATCTACCTGCTCGGGATCGCGTTGCTGGTGCTCGCCTACCGGATCTTCCGCGGCGTAGACGACAACGTCGACCCCGACCGCAACCTGCTCGTCCGGGTGGTCCGCCGCTTCTACCCGGTCACCTCTGAGTTCCACGGCAAGCACTGGTTCGTCAAGCTCAAGGACGGGCTGAAGGAGCGCCGTTACGCGACGCCGCTGTTCCTCTGCCTGGCGGCGGTCGTCTTCGCCGACATCGCGTTCGCAATCGACTCGATTCCGGCGGCCTTCGCGATCACTCGCGACCCGTTCCTGATCTGGATGGGCAACGTCTTCGCGCTGCTCGGCCTGCGCGCCCTGTTCGTGCTCGTCGAGGGCCTGATCCGCCGCTTCCGCTACCTCGACCAGACGATCGCCGTCGTGCTCGGCGTCGTCGGCGTCAAGCTGCTGATCGAGGACTTCGTCCACATCGGCCCGCTCGCCAGCCTCGCGATCATCGCCCTGCTCTTCGCGATCGGCATCGTCGCCTCGATCGTCGCCGACCGCCGCGACCCGGACTCAGAGGCTAAGCAGGAGGAGCGCGCTCATAGGACTGAGCACGCCTCCGAGGCCCCTCAGGCCAAGTAGAAGACGATTCCCAAGACGGCGTAGAGGGCGAGCAGCTGCACGCCCTCGAACCAGTTCGACTCGCCGTCCTGGGTCATGAAGTTGGCGATCAGGACGGCGAACACGAGGCCGCCGATCTCATAGCCGTTGAAGACGAGCGCCATCGGCGCCGGTCCGACGACGAACGACAGCAGCACCAGCACGGGAGCGACGAACAGCGCGATCTGGGCGCTGGAGCCGATCGCGATCCCGACGGCGAGGTCCATCTTGTCCTTCGCGGCGACCAGCACCGCGACCCAGTGCTCGGCGGCGTTGCCGACGATTGCCACGACGAACACGCCGACGAAGAACTCCGACAGCCCGATCTCGTGCGACGCCTCGCTGATCGAGCCGACGAGGATCTCCGACATCAGGCCGACCAGGACCGCCGCTCCGCCGGGCGAGACCAGCGCCCGCCGCATCGTCCAGCCGCCGTGCTCCTCCGCGCTCTCCTCGTAGGGGTTGAACAGGCGGCGGTGGGTCTTCAGCGAGAACAGTAGGCCGAGCCCGTAGGTGACCATCAGGACGATCGCGACGCCGAGCGACAGCGTCTCGAGGTCGGAGCCGAAGTCGACGCGCTCCTCGCCGACGCTCGGCAGCCCACCGCCATGGATCAGCTGGAACAGCGCCGGCATGATCAGCGCTGTCAGCGCCAGCAGCAGCATCGCCGATTGGGCCGCGGCGGCGGTCCGATTGAAGGTCTGCTTCTCGCGTTTCCAGCCGCCGACGAGCATCGCGGCGCCGAGCACGAGCAGGATGTTGCCGACGATCGAGCCGACGATCGACGCCTTGACGACCTCCTGCAGGCCCTCGCGCAGGGCGAAGAAGGCGATGATCAGCTCGGGCGCGTTGCCGAAGGTGACGTTCAGCAGCCCACCGATGCCGGGGCCGGTCTTGGCGGCGATCTGCTCGGTCGCCTCGCCCATCACCGCGGCGGTCGGGATCACTCCGAGCGCGGCGGCGGCGAAGATCAGGACGGGGGAGGCGTGCGCGATCTCCAGCGCGACGGCGGCCGGGATGAAGATCGCGAGGTAGTGGACGGGGCGCATCGGGCGGCGGGACTCTAGGGCCGCCCGCGGCTACTCATCGTCGACGTGCTCGATGCTCGAGCCGTGGCGCTCGTGGTCCTCCTGGCCCTGCGGATCGCCCTCGTCGTCCGCCTCCGGGTCTTCGAGCGCCCGCGGCTGGCGGCCGTCGCCGCCGTGGTAGGTCGCCTGGAAGGTCTCGAGCAGCTCGTCGCGCTGCGGCTCGTCGACCGGCAGGTCGTCGGCGATCAGCACCCAGTCGGCGCCCTCGAACTCCTCGAGCGCGAAGATCTCGTTGTCCATCGACGACGAGTCGTCGACGATCACGAGTACCTCGGTCTGCGGGTTGAAGTACGTCCCAGGACGCACCAGAAGCTCGTCGATCTCAAATCGCCGCCCGTCAGCCATGGCCTACGTATACCCGACCAGGCGGCTGCTACGCGCCGTGCTGACGCAAGCGTCGCTCGACCTCGGCGTCGACGTCGAGCAGCGGCTGGCCACGGCGCGCCCGCCGCTCGTTGCTCGCGATCACCATGTCGCGGACCTCGGCGCGCAGCTCGGGATCGCCGCCGCCGACCTGTGGCGCGAGCCGCGCGAGCTCCGCCTCGACGTCGATCGGCCCCTCGCCGCGCGCTTCGCTGCGCGCCGACTTCGCGTCCAGCAGCTGGCGCAGCTCGGCTTCCGCCTCGGCGTGCCAGGCGCGACTGCCCGGCTGGGGCGCCGAACGCAGGTCCGGCTCGTCGAGTGACAGCTCGCCGCGGCCGAGCCCACGGTAGATCCGGCCACTGCCGACATAGCTTGCGCAGGCGAGCAGCGCAGCTACCACCGCGATCGCGATCACGACCACTCCGAACGACTCAGCCATGCCCATAACAGGGTGACAGCCGGCGATGGGGCCAACCGGTGGTTTTCCGGCCGCGGGTTCGATACCCTTTCAGAAGGGTTGACTGACGAATCAATCGGGAGCTCGAACGGGCCTCCGCTTCGCCTGCCCCCAGCCGCCCCCCCGAACTTCCCAAAAGACTTCAAGGAGCGACAGTGGTCGATTTCACGCTTACCGATGAGCAGAAGGACATCCAGTCGATGGCGCACGACTTCGCTGAGAAGGAGATGCGGACCGTCGCCTGGGAGCTGGACAAGGACGGAACCTGGCCGCAGGAGATCATCGAGAAGGCCTGGGACGTCGGCCTGATGAACACCCACATCCCGACCGAGTACGGCGGTCCGGGACTCGACTTCCTCACCGGTTGTGTGATCGAGGAGGAGATCGGCTGGGGTTGCTCGGGCATCGGCACGTCGGTGATGTGCAACGGCCTCGCGACCGCCCCGATCGTCCTCGGTGGCTCCGAGGAGACGAAGAAGAAGTACCTCGGCATGCTGACCGAGGCGCCGAAGCTCGCCTCCTTCTGCCTCACCGAGCCAGACGCCGGCTCCGACGTCTCCGGCATGAAGACGACCGCCGTCAAGCAGGGTGACAAGTACATCCTCAACGGCTCGAAGTGCTTCATCACCAACGGCACCTACGCCGACTACTACACCGTCTACGCGAAGACCGACAAGGAGGCGGGCCACCGCGGCATGTCGGCCTTCGTCGTCGAGCGCAACTGGGACGGCGTCTCGGTCGACAAGAAAGAGGACAAGCTCGGACAGCGTGCTTCCAACACCGCGACGATCTCGTTCAACGACGTCGAGGTCCCGGCCGAGAATCTGATCGGCGAGGAGAACAAGGGCTTCAAGCTCGCGATGATGACGCTCGACCGCACGCGCCCCGGCGTCGCGGCGATGGCCGTCGGCATCGCCCGCTCGGCGTTCGAGTTCGCGACCGAGTACTCGAAGGAGCGCGTCCAGTTCGGTGTGCCGATCGCGATGCACCAGGCGATCCAGTTCATGATCGCCGACATGGCGACCAAGGTCGAGGCCGCGCGCCTGCTGACCTGGAAGTCGGCCCACCTGCTCGACAGCGGTCAGCGCAACACGCTGGTCAGCTCGCACGCGAAGCGCTTCGCCGCCGACTCGGCGATGGAGGTCACCACCGACGCCGTCCAGGTCTATGGCGGCTACGGCTTCATCAAGGAGTACCCGGTCGAGAAGCTGATGCGCGACGCGAAGATCATGCAGCTCTACGAGGGCACGTCGCAGATCCAGCGCCTCGTGATCGCCCGCGAGGTCCTGCTGCCGCGCCGCGCCGAGGCGCCGGCGACCGCGGCTGCCTGAGTCACCCGCACAGCGCAGTTCCAGAAGAGGCCGCCTCCGGGCGGCCTCTTCTCGTTTGCGGCCCCGTAGGCCGGCTGCCATCATCAATCCGATGCCGATCCCTCGCGCGCGCCCGCTGATCGCCGCCCTGGCGGTTGCCGGCTCGCTGCTGAGCGCGGCGCCGGCACTCGCCGGCGAGGCCGCTGTGGGGGTCGAGACCGGCGCGAGCCCGGACCTGGTCCGCTTCGACACCGCCGCGCCCGGCTCGCTCGTCGCGCGCGTCCCGATCTCCGGCCTGTCGCCCGACGAGCGGATCGTCG
>CBFGZN010000040.1:0-14228 GCA_965653255.1 uncultured Solirubrobacterales bacterium
CAACGGCGTCGAAGGGTACACACGGGCGCAGGGGGAAAGTTGCGGTTCCCCGGGCGGTCTGACCACCTCGTGTCAGCGGTAGAGCGGAGTCCGCACGTAGTGGTCGTGCAGCACCTGCCAGGCGGGCTTGCGGGCGCCGCCGTAGGTCAGGACGCCCTTGTGGTGGCGGATGTCGTCGTTCGGCCCTTCGCCGCCGACGGCGCCGCCGCGCCAGTCGGGGAAGATCTCGAACTCGCGCAGCGTCCAGTGGATCGCGCCGGACATGAACGGCAGCCGGTCGATCAGGTCGATCGTGCGCGCGACGTGGTTGGTCTGGAACGCGTAGCTGCCCTTGACGTCGGCCGGTGTGAACGCCATGTCGGGTCGGCCCTCGGCGCCGAACTCGGTCATCACCAGCGCCTGCTCCGGGTAGTTGGCGCGCATCTGGTTGAGGAACGGCTCGAGCTGGGCGAAGTCCTCGACCCACGGATACCAGCCGAAGTACTGGTTGATCCCGATCAGGTCGAAGGCGTCGTAGGTCCGCTGGCGCGGCAGCGTTGGCCGCGTCTTGATGTCGATCGCGGTCAGCGACAGTGGGTCGAGATCGCGCGCGGCGGCCGCCGCGTCGAGCATGAAGCGCCGCGACGCCGTTCGCTTGTCGGGCGTGAACGTCAGCTCGTTGCCGACCGACTGGACGATCACCGACGCGTGGCCGCGTGCTGCCAGCACCGTGCGCCTGACCTGGGCGACGGCGCGCGAGCGGTCGAGCGGCGTCCGCAGCAGGTTCGCGCCGTGGTCGCGCTGCCAGACCGGCGCCTGGTTGTAGACGAGAATCCCGGCCTCGTCGAAGCGCCGCAGCAAGCCCTCGCTGAGCACGTAGTGCGAGCGCGTGATGTTTGCGCCGAGCTGCTTCAGCTCGCGCACGGTCGTGTCCATGTCGTAGCCGGTCAGCGCGGCGCCGCGACCGGGCGCGTCCTCGTGGATCGACGCGCCGCGCAGGTTGATCGGCCGGTTGTTCAGGAGGACGATCCCGTCACGGACCCGTACCGAGCGGAAGCCGAGCTTGCGCTTCTCGACCTGGTAGGTGGCGCTGCCCCACTGGAGCGTCACGCGGGCGTCGTAGAGCTGCGGCCGGTCGGGCGACCAGAGCTGTGGTCGCGGCGGTCCCGCGATCTGGATCTTCTGGCGCCGCCGGCCGGAGGGCGAGCCGCGCAGCACGGCGCGGTGGTTGGTGACCTTGCCGTTCGGCGCCTTCAGGCGGATCTTCAGGACTGGTTGCGCGCCCGTCCCGCGGATGCGCACGTTCTTGCCGCTCACGGTGCGCCACTGCACGCGCGGCAGCTTGCTCAGCACGCCGTCGATCAGCAGCGCCGCACCGCAATCGGTCGCCGGCCCGGTGCAGCTCACCGACGGCATCAGCGCCAGATCGCTGACGTGCACGGGCCCGACCGGCACCATCGACACCGGTCGCACGATCCCGCCCCAGTTCCACCAGCCCTCTGGCAGCCGCGGGTCCTTGCGACTGTCGACGAGGACCTCGAGCGTGTTCACCTTCCCCGGCTGCAGCCCGCGCGCCGGGATCTGGAACGGCGTGTAGGGGTCGATGCTGATCCCGATCCGCTTGCCGTTCAGCGACACCGTCGCTCGCCGCCGCACCTCCTCGAACTTGAACGCCCAGTCGTAGCCGTCGGTCTCCGGCGCGGTGAAGCGCAGCCGGTAGAGCTTCAGCGTGCCGCCGTACTGCGGCGCCCGCGCGAGCCCTTCGAAGGCCGCCGGCACGTTCGCCGGGCGCCACGGCCCGCCCGCCTGGGCGCGCCTTGCCGGAAGCCGCCCAGAGGCACGCGCCGCGCTCGGCGACGTCTCCGGCGGCGGTCCGGGCTGGACCGGCGTCGGTGGCGTGCCCACGTCGCGCACCTCCCAGCCCGAGCGGAGCTGGATCGGCTTCGGCGGCCCGCTTGGAGTGAGCTTCTGCGTCGCGGCAGCCGCGGCGCCCGGCGCGAGGGCCAGCGCGGCGACGGCGGCGAGCGCCATCCGGATCACTCGAGGCATCGCTGCCCTAACCCGCCGGGAGCGCATTGGTTGTGGCGTTCGCTCCGGCTCGCCCATCCGCGCGCATGCTAGGCATAATCACTGGCGATGGACCCCCGGCGAAAGCGGAAGCTGCGCCTGCTCGTGGCGCTGACTGCCGCCGTCCTGTTGGCCGGCGCGCTCGTCTACACGAGCTTCAGCGCCTCGACGCAAGCGAAGGAGCCGTCCGAGCTGATCGCCGGCGCCGAGCCCGGTCGCTCCTATGAGCTGACCGGCAAGGTCGTTAACGACTCGGTCGACAAGGACGGCGACCAGCTGACCTTCCGGATCCGCGACCGCGACGGCCATGAGTCGCTGCCGGTGACCTACTCCGGCGTCGTGCCGGACCCGTTCCGCGAGGGGCGTGAGGTGATCGTCTCCGGGGAGCTGAAGCAGGGCACCTTCGTCGCCGAGCGCGACTCGCTGATCACCAAGTGCCCCTCGAAGTTCACCAAGGACGAGCAGAGCACCTGACGTGGCGGGACTCGGTTCCGCCTGTCTGCTCGTCGGCCTGCTGACCGCGATCTACGCGGCCGGGGCGTCGCTCTACGGGGCGCGCACCGACAACCGCGCCGCCGCGCGATCTACTGCGTCGCCGGCCTGATGGTCACCGCGACGATCGTGCTCCAGTCGGCCTTCCTGCGCTCGGACTTCTCGTTCAAGCTCGTCGCCGAGGGCTCGTCGACCGACACGCCGACCTTCTACAAGTTCACCGCGATGTGGGCGACCCAGGACGGGTCGCTGCTGCTCTGGGCGCTGCTGATGTCGCTGTTCTCCAGCGCGGTGCTGTTCGCGACGCGCCGCTCGCTGCGCGACATCGCGCCCTACGCGACCGCCGTGCTCGCCGGGATCGCTGCCTTCTTCCTGCTGCTGATGGTCGCCTGGGAGAACCCGTTCACGACGCTCGCGGTCGCGCCGGTAGAGGGCGCCGGCCTCAACCCGCTGCTGCGCCACCCGGCGATGATGATCCACCCGCCGATGCTCTACACCGGCTACGTCGGCTTCTCGATCCCGTTCGCGTTCGCGATCGGCGCGCTGATCGTCCGCCAGACCGGCGCCGACTGGATCCGTGCCACGCGCCGCTTCGCGCTGATCGCCTGGACGTTCCTCGGCGCCGGGATCATGCTCGGCGCCCTCTGGTCCTACGCCGAGCTCGGCTGGGGCGGCTACTGGGCGTGGGACCCGGTCGAGAATGCGTCGCTGATGCCGTGGCTGGTCGGCACCGCGTTCATCCACTCGATCATGGTCCAGGAGAAGCGCGGGATGCTGAGGATCTGGAACGTCTCGTTGATCGTGGCGACGTTCGTGCTCGCGCTGCTCGGCACGTTCCTCGTCCGCTCGGGGATCCTCGACTCGATCCACGCCTTTGGCGCGTCGACGATCGGCACGCAGTTCCTGATCTTCATCGCAATCGTGATCCTCGGCTCGACCGCGCTGATCGTCTCGCGCCTCGACGACCTGCGCAGCGAGGCGAAGCTCGACTCCCTGATGTCGCGCGAGGCGTTCTTCCTCGTCAACAACCTCGTGCTCGTCGGCCTCTGCGTCGTGATCTTCTGGGGGACCTTCTTCCCGCTGATCTCCGAGGCGCTGTCCGGCGAGGAGGCGAGCGTCGGGCCGCCGTGGTTCAACCGCGTCACGACGCCGCTGGCGCTGGTGCTCGTCGCGCTGGCGGCGATCGGGCCGGTCGTGCCGTGGCGGCGCGCGAGCCGCTCGGGGCTGGTGCGCTCGTTCCGGCTGCCGCTGGCGGTGATGGCGGTGACGCTGGTCGCGCTGCTCGCTTTCACCGACTCGGCCGACAGCCCGCTGGCGCTGATCATGTTCTGCTTCGTCTCGCTGGTCCTGACGGTTGTTACACAGGAGCTCTGGCGGGGAACGCGCGCGCGTAAAACGATCACCGGCGACCCCTGGCCGCGCGCGCTCGGGCAGCTGATCGCGCGCAACCGCCGCCGCTACGGCGGCTACCTCGTCCACGCTGGGATTGCGATCCTCTTCCTCGGCGTCGCCGCCTCGTCGGCGTTCCAGGACCAGCAGGACGTGCGGCTCTCGCCCGGCGAGTCGTTCAAGGCCGGCGGCTACGACATCACTTACGTCCGTCCGACCGCCGAGGTCGGGCGCGACACCTCCGGGACCGGGGCGCCGATCACCTTCGGGGCGGTCCTGCGCGCCCAGCGCGGCGACGAGGTCAAGCTGCTCCACCCGTCGCGTAACTTCTATCCGTCGCAGAACCTCGACGCCGGCCCGATCGGCCGCTTCTTCGAGGGCGAGGCGACCAGCGAGGTCGACGTCCGCTGGGGCCTGCGGCGCGACCTCTGGACCGCGGTCCGACCCGACATCGCCGAGCTCGAGCCGGCGATCCGCGAGGCCAACGCCAAGTTCACCGATTCCAGCGACGACGTCCAGGCGATCGTGATCGCCGCGATCGTCCAGAAGTACCGCAACGACGCGCCACCGGCGAGCTTCCGCGCGATCGACTCGCCGCTCGTCTCCTGGATCTGGATCGGCGGCGCGATCATGATCCTCGGCGCGCTGATCGCGATCTGGCCGTCGCCGGAGGCCCGGATGCGCCGCGTGACGAGCATCTACGCGGCACGGCTCGGCAAAGAGCTGTCGCAGGCCTGACGTGGAGTACGCACTGGCGCTGATCCTGCTGGCCGCGCTGGTCGCCGCGATCGTGCTGCGACCGCTCTTCCTGGGCGTCGGCGAGGACGACCGCGAGTCGGTCAGCCGCGAGGAGCTCGAGGCCGCCAAGGAGGCGAAGTACCGCGAGATCCGCGACGCCCAGCTCGACTTCGAGATGGGCAAGCTGTCGCGGGAGGACCACCGCGCGATCGACCGCGAGCTGCGCGCCGAGGCGATCGAGATTCTCAAGCGACTCGACGCGGTCGACGGCGAGACCAGCCGCGCTTGACGCTCCTCCGCTAGGCTGCGTCGGCGATGGAGGCAATTCTCAGCGGATTTCAGGTGATCCTGGCCGTGATCGTCATCGTCCTGATCCTGATGCACTCGGGCAAGGACGCTGGCCTCTCGGGCGCGTTCGGCGTCGGCACCGGCGCCGGCCCACTTGGCGGCGGCTCGCTCGTCGAGCGCAACCTCAACCGCTGGACCGTCTTCTTCTCGTTGGTCTTCGTGGCGAACGTGCTCGTCCTGCTGAAGATCTAGGCGCCCTCGTAGCAGGCCGAGAGGCCTATAACACGACTAGTGTGCGGGATGTCACAAATCGCATTCCGGCCTACAAGTGCGCCACATGACCCCTTCGACAGAGAACTTCGCCCGCCGTCTCCGACTCGCTCGTAGGACAACTGGCCTGACGCAGCATGAACTCGGCGAGCGCGCCGGGATCAGCGGCAGCCAGGTCTACCGGCTGGAGGCCGCCGAGCGCGAGCCGCGGCTCTCGACCCTGGTCAGCCTGGCCCGCGCACTCGGCAAGGACCCGAGTGAGATGGTCCGCGGCCTCAACTGATTCCAGCCAGTGGGCTGTCGCCCTGGGGCTTTGCACATACGAAGCTCCCCGATTACGGTTGTCGTGTCACAGGAATCGGTCCTGCGGCAAGCATCCAGTAGTAGATGTTGGCAACCAGGAGGGCGGGCGCATGCCGGCTTCGGGCATGCACAACTTGGGGGGGATCGATGACGCCTGCACGCGGGCGCGCGTCGCTGCCTTCCCGCGTGCGCGTCGTCCCGGCTGGCGCATCGCTCCGTCCACACGCGGACGCCATGATTGCCGGGCGATGGCGCCGGATCCCGACCAGCTAGCGCGGCGACTCGCTCGCCGTAGCGACGCCGACCTGCTCGCCCTAACGCCCTCGGTCCCCAACGCGTTCGGCATCTTCTTCGACCGCCACAGCCAGGCGATCGTCTCCTACCTCTGGCGCCAGACCGGCAACCAGGATGTCGCGCTAGACCTGACCTCCGAGACCTTCGCCGTCGCGCTCGAGTCCGTCGCCCGCTACGACCCAGCCAAGGGCGACGCCCGCGGCTGGCTTTTCGGCATCGCCAAGATCACGATGCTCTCCACCTACCGCCGCCAACAGTCCGAGCAGTCCGCCCGCCTCCGGCTCGGCGTCGAGGTATCGGGGTTCAGCGACGAGGACTGGGAGCAGGCCGAGGCGCGCATCGACGCGTCGCTGCCGAGCATCGTCGACGGCCTCGATGAGCTGCCGCGTGCTGAGCGTCGCGCCGTCATCGCCAGGATCCTCGACGAGCGCAGCTACTCGGAGATCGCCGCGAGCGAGCAGGCGACTGAGGCTGCGATCCGGCAAAGGGTCAAGCGTGGGCTGGGACGGCTGCGGAAGCAGGCGGAGGACGAGCGGTCGTGAGGGCGCTGAGACAGCTGATTGGCGGGCTGTGGGCCGCGGTGTGGCTGCGTGGGCGGTTGCTTGGGTTGAGGCTGCGGCGGGTGTTCGGCGGCCGTCCGTCGGCTGAGGATGGTCCCGATTTCCATCTGGCCGCCGGCGATCCCCCTGTAGAGGGCGTCGACTACGAGGTCAACGAGCTGCCCTCCAATGTGGTCGCTCGTTTGGACACGATTGGCACGCAGCTTCTCGCCAGCACGCGCTCGGTCAGCGTCCACCGTCCTCGCAGAGCAGGCGCCCGGAGAGCGGCTCTCATTGCAGCCACATCGCTCCTTCTGTTCGGCGCCGCGGGCGCGGGAGCGGCTGCGCTTGTGACGGGGACGACGGGATTCGAGGCGGTCGATCGTGTCCTCGGTATCTACGAGGCTGAATCGCAGAAGCCGGAGACGCTTGGGATACCCGTTCCAGGCCGCAATGGCGCGAGGCCAGATCCTTCGCACGGAAGTGCTTCCGTCAGTGTTCTGACCGCTGATGGGTCGAGCGTCGTAGCGACGTCGTACGTTGCTCAGAGCGGGGAGATTTGCTCTGTTGTCACCGGACTGGCCTCCCGCCCCCCTGATTCCGAGCCGGGGGCGCTGAACACGCTTTCCTGCGTAGCGCCAGCCAAGCTAGCGGAGCATCTCGATGGCGATCGTGAGTACTTGGTCTCTAGCGCGATCTCGGGTGAGGCAGTGGTCCTCGCGGGTTTGGCCAGCGGTGACGTCGTCTCGATGAGGGGCCGTGGACCAAAGGGACCATTCGATGTCGAGGTAGGGAAGAGCTGGTCGCCAGGCCTTCCTGGGCTTGGAATGCTGACCCCATTCGCCGGAGTTAGCCCTCCGGGCGGCGAGACGTCGGCGGGGGCAGGGGGGTCGAGCATCCTCGACCCCACGCAGTACTCGTTCGAGAGCCTTGACTAGCGCCCGGCCAACGGGGTAGGGTTTGCCCGCTTCTGGGCGTTACAGAGGCGATTCGGGACTCGCTATCGCTCGGAGAAGGGGTTGGCCTGTGGAACGTGTGAGGGTATCGCTTGCGCTACTGACGTTTGCCGTTGTAGTCGTTGTTGGGGCAGCCGCTCCAGCTCGTTCGGATGCGCTGGTCAGCTACTACAGCTGCTCGAGCAAGCCTCCCGGTAGCTGGTGTGACGGTCGCGCAAACGGAACCTTCGACGGGCTTCACAGCTGGGACTACAACCAAGGCTATGCACCTGGTGCCCCTACCACTTGTCAAGGTCTCTACAAACCATCGACGAGTACCTGGCTTACTGGCACTGGTTGCAATTCGGGTAACCTCGCCAGCAACTACTACAACCCCCAGTCCTGTGCATGCTTAGAGGCCAACATTATGCACTACGCAGCCGGTAATCTGACCATCAACGGCTTCGCGGACACGTTCTAATATGCGACGGATCTACTTAAGCGCCATCTTGGTCACCATCTCGCTGTGCTTCATAGCAGTGGGTGCGATTGCGGCTGATGACGAGAGCGGTCCGCCTGGTGCCGACGACGCTCGGATCTCTGCCATCGAGCCCGACGCCAAAGAGGCGCTGGACGTTCTCGATCAGCGGCGGGTTGTTGGAGATGCGCTGCCCGAGGATCTGACCGAGCGGATGGACGAGAACGCCAACTACGGGATGAACCCAGATCTGTCCCGTCTGTCGATTGCCAACGCGACGCATTCGGTCTATGTGCTTCCGGCTAATGACCGGGTATGCGCGGCCCTCACGATAGGCGAGGGGGCGAACCTTAGTTGTCGGTCTACAGGGGAAGTTGCTGACGGCGAAGCGGGAGCCGCGACGGTGCTAGTAAGCACCGGTATTGCGGTCTACGGGCTAGTTCCCGACGGCGTCGAGTCAGTCTCGGTTCAAACTGGAACCGACGAATCGACGCTGTTGGACGTCGAGAACAACGCTTACTACACGGTCGTTCCGGCCGGGACCGCCCTGCGGATGGTTCGCTATGTGGGCCCGAGTGGACCCGTCGAGTTCCCCATCTACGATCCCGTACAGGCACTCGAGGCAAGTCAAGACTGATAGGCGGGTCTCGGAAGCCCTAGCGTTCGGGGCAAAGTCCGTCCCGCCTGATAGCTTCGCCAACTGGCGAAGTGGATCGTCCTAAACGGCATATGAAGCAGTGGCTGCGGGCAGTGGCACGTAGTCGCTTGCTTGGGTCGCGATCACGACACACAGAGGCGCGCTATCGTAGTCCTCGCGAGATCGCCCTGGCGAACGCCGCCGACTCGCTTGGAGTAGAGCTTGGCGACGACTATCTGGATGGCATTGATCCGGAGGCGCTGTCGGCGGACATTGCTGGGCAGGCTGCTCCTGATCGAGTCAACGCGTTTCGCGAGGAGCTGATCGTATACATAGACGCGCGCAACCGTCGTCGGCGGCGCTTGCGTGTCCTCAGGATCGGGGCCGCGTTGCTGTCGCTTGTCTTGGCGGCGGTAGTGGTGAGCGAGGTCGCTCGGTCCCCTTCCTCCGACAAGCAACGTCGCGGTCCGGCCCCGGGTTCCGTGCTAGATCACCCACTATTGAGTAGCAGGCGCGATCTCCCGCCGACCGTACGGCGTGGTGTGGGAGTGCCAAAGATGGGAAGTCAAGCAGTGACCGAGATGCCCGCCGACGGAAAAGACACCTACGTACATACTGCCTACAAAGACCTCAACGATGACATATGCACAAACACGGCTCAGGTCTTCCGGGGCGTAACACGCACAGAGTGGGGAGGAGGGTGCATGGCACCACGCGAGATCGAGCGCGCTATGGCGCGTGTACCCGCTTTCGTCATGGGGTCGGGTGGAGGGCCGGATTATGTGCTCTTGAGTGGTTACGGACGGCCGGACCTTGGGAGGATTGTTCCACTCGACCCACGGGTTCGCGTCAAAAGCGCCATCACGGATGTCTGGCATCCTGGAGGGAACGCGTCCGATGACTTTGCGATCCGTGCGTTCTTGCTTCGCATACCGAAAGGCATAGGTGTGCGCTTGGGGGCGATGAATGTGGCTAATCGCCGCAACATGGGCCTCGACGCGGTGTTTACCGATGGCTCGCGGGCGGCTGTGACTGACTATATGGAGGCACTCAAGGGCGAGCGGCCACCCACGGAGATCATCGACCGGATTCCCGAGCCCATCAGGTATGACGATTGCGTAGTCCTGTTGCCCGGAGAGAAGCTTCCGCGCGGTCGAAGCCGCTGCTGACGGGGCGCCCAGCACCAGCGGCGGGTGTTGTGGAACAGCTCGATGTAGTCGTGGATCAACTCGCGAGCTCAAGCGCCTGACCCGTCGACCGTCCCCTCCTCCCCGCCACAATCGATTCGCTCCTGCTTGAGCCAGTTGTAGATCGTCACGTCCGACATCCCGAACGTCTCGACGAGCTGGGCGACAGCGACGCCGGATCGAGCTAGCTCGATCACCTGACGACGGATCTCCGGCGGGTACCTACAAGGCATCTGAAGTACTCCAACTGCCGGAAGACTCTAGAAGCCGGATTCCATCAAAGCCGGGTCGGATCAACAGGCTTCGCGGAACCCGGTCCGGCTCAGTGCGATGTGGCTTGCGTTTCTCGGCCGCGGTTAGTATCTTGCCATATGGCAAGATAGGGGTTCGGCTTGGATTCGCGTTTGACGGTCGCTTCGGCTTGCCGCTGGGACCGCCACCTGTCACATATAGGCAGCGCCGCGCCGGACGTAAGTAGCTAAACAAGGGAGGGTATTATGTTTGTGCAGCCTGCAATTAGTCTGCGGGGGGTGGGGCGGCGCAAGGGTCGATCGTCTCGCGGGACCCGCGTACGCATGTCATACGCGCTCGCGATGGTCGCGATGCTGGCTCTGCCGGCGGTGGCGGCGGCAGATGATGGTTTGAGGGGGGCGAAGTGTGTTGGCCTAGAGTGTGCTGGCCCGCTCAGCCCGGATTATGTGCCTGAGGCTCACGGTGCCGTTCCTGTGGTGGCCGGGATCGATGAGCTGAGCTTGCAGCGTGAGTCTGGGTTCTACGAGATTCCGGCTCCGGTGTATCAGGGAGACGTTCAACCACGCGCCGTCGTCTATCTCTCAAAGCCGGGACAGCTCGGGAAGATGCCCGAGAGCGTACGAGATCTTGCAGCAATGAAGGGCGTCGAGCAGACCCGCCGCCAGGGCGTGCGCACAGCAGCAACTCTGGTGATCATCGATAGCGGGATTCTCTACCAAGATCTTGGTGGACTCGTCGCCGCAGCACGGAAGGGTCCGAAAGCGCGTGCTGCTCATGCCTGGCACGGATGCTCCGATTTGTACTACTGCATGTACGCCGCTGAGAATTGGACTGGTCTGATATGGGGTTGGTACGGCCCGACCTACTACGGAACCGGATGGTGGAACATCGACGTTACGTCCTTCTGGAACAACCAGGCAGAGTCCATGGTCAACCATCGCGACGGAGATACCCTGATGGCCAACCTCCACAACGGCGACGGGGCCCGGTACTGCGCTCGTCAGCAGTCTGACGACGGGACGTTCAGCAACAATAATTTCAACAACCAGGCTAGCTCGGTAGCGCTCTTGGGCAGCACCCCCGACCGCTGTTAAGGACGAGCCCGGTCCGAAAGCGACGGGATGGAGTGGGGTCACGCCGGTCGGCGTGGCCCCACGTGTAGACGCAGAAGCCTCTCGCGCGAGGCGCGCTGTCACAGGATCGGGGCCTTGTGGAACTAAGGGATGACATGGCTAACGAACTCTCTACGAGCCTTCGAGACTCGGCGCGCTCGCCGACCGCCTTCTCCCGTGTCTACGAGGCCAAGGCGCAGGAGTTGCTGGCGTTCCTCTTGCGACGGACATTCGACGTGGAGGTCGCGCGTGACCTGACCGCTGAGACGTTCGCGCAGGCCTTCGAGTATCGCAAGCGGTTTCGAGGTCAAACCGATCCAGAGGCTGCGGCATGGCTCTATGGCATCGCGCGCCACCTGCTCGCGCGATACTCCCGAAACGGCGTCATCGAGCGCAGGGCGGTCAAGCGCCTTGGTATCCAGTTGCCCGCCGTGAGCGACGGCGACCACCAACGCATAGTCGAGCTTGCGGGCCTGGCTGATATGCGGCAGGCCGTTGCGGACGCATTCTCCAGCCTGCCGTCAGAGCAACGTGATGCGCTTCGGCTCAGGGTCATCGACGAGCGAGAGTACGTTGACATCGCTGATGTTCTCGGCGTGTCGGAGGACGCCGCCCGCGCACGTGTGTCCCGAGCCCTACGCCGCATTGCAGACGTAATCGACATGCCGATACCAAGTGAGGTCAATCAATGACGAAGCGCATCCAGCTACTAGACGATCTAGGCGCGGAGTTCGGCCGGGTCGCCGTTCGGGCCGAGCGGGCCTCCCGAAAGCGCTTCGCGTTTGCGGCTTCCCCGCTCGGATCCGGTCGTCGCCTACGGACGTCCGCGATTGCGTTGAGCATGGGCGTCTTGTTGGTCAGTAGCGCATATGCCGTGCCGGCTACGCGTACCGCCGTCGATGGCTTTGCCGCTTGGGTGGTAGGCGACAGCGATGATGCGCCGGGACGAGCGCTGAAGCCAGGCGACGATGTGCCCTCGTGGTTCAGCGCGGATGGCGAGGCCCGACTGATCGCGAAGTCCGACGGCGTAGGCCTGTACGTAAGGAGGACTGATTCCGATCAGGGCCCCTGGCTCGAGTTTGGACTCGGTGAGGGCGTCGGACTGACGATGGGGGGCTCGCTCGAGGACTGGCGTCAGCAGCTGGAGCAGCAGGCGGTCGTCGTCCTGGGCCCGGCGCTCTTCGGGCCACGCGACGTGCTCGACGACCGGGGGCGCTCGCCGCTGCTCGGTGTAACCGCTCGCGATGTCAAGCGTGTCGAGCTCCGGTACTCCGACGGACCGCCGCTGATCGGTGACACCGGCGATGGCGGCTTCGTGCTTCTGGCTGACGCATGGCGGCCGCTGCGGGAACTGGTCGGCTACGACAGCGCTGGCCAAGTGCTGGAGCGGGTCGACATGAGCAACAACGACTTGGCGTACCTATGTGAGAAGGAGCCTGGCGTCTGTCCGCAGTAAGCATCGTAATGGCTCGCTGACCGCGCGGCGGGGTGGCGAGCATGTCGAGGCTTGTGTGTCGCCGCTGGCGGATTAGAAGTCTCGATGTAGTTGTAGGACCGATGTATTTGCTGGTAGTAGAATGACTCGGTTGGTCCTGGTATGAAATGGCAAGACAATCCTGCATACCTTGGGAAGCGTCCCAGGGGGTTCCCGGACTCACGAGGCGGTTGGGTGCTCTGGGTTGTGGTGGTAGTCGGAGGAACCATCATTGTCAGCCTAATGTCAGGCCTGATAACCGGCGCCGCGGTCGCGGCTGTTTGCACGGTTCTCTATGGCGGATTCTGGCTGGCCGAGCGTCGGCATATATGACTCATGGATATCGCTTCCCTGACGCATCTGGGATTTCGCTCACCATGAAATGGATTGGGGCTTCTGTCGCGTTTGGTTTGATCTGCGCCATTGGCATGTGGAGAGCGGTTCTTCTGGTGCCCGAGGATGCGACTCGAGCGACCTACTGGGCGATTTGTGGGATCACAGCCGTCGCCCTGCTCGCGGGAACCGCGTTCATCGCCCGCCGCACCGGGCCGGGGCGGCTGGGGCCGACGTCGATCGTCGTGGGAACGCTCAGCGTGTTCGCAACGGTCTACTTCGTGCTTGCGGCCGCGTCCATGGGGCCGGTTGGGCCCTCTAACTAAGTCGGCTTGTCACAGAAGCCGCTTGAACCGACGACATGGGAGTAGATGCCCCGAACTCTCCCGTCTCCGGCCGACCGCTTGGCCGCCCTCCCAGGAGGGACCTTCGGTGCCAACCTCACGGCGGCTCGCGAGCACGCTGGCCTAAGCCGCGAGGTGCTCGGCTCCCGCGCCGGTCTCAACGCCGCCACGATCTACCGGCTCGAGGCTGGGGATCGGCAGCCTCGGCTCCCCACGATCGTCGTCCTGGCTGAGGTGCTTGGCATGAGTGCCTCGGAGCTCATACAGAACCTTTAGCCCCGGTTGCGGCGGTAGTACCGCAGCGTTAGGCTGGCGCCATAGATCTCGCCAGTTGGCAAGCAGCGGGCTAGCCACGCGGGCGGGCGCGAGCTAGGGGAGGACCCAAGGTGACGGTCGTGGTGGGAGGGAATGGAGAGTTGGTGGCGTGGGTCGACGAGATCACGCGCAACTTGGTGGCGGCGACGCTCGAAGCGCACTCCGCGGCCGTCACGGACAGCCTCTCGTACGAGACGACGGACAGTGGGCAAGAGCGCCAGCAGCGGTATCTCGAGCAGATCGGAGCGCTGAGGCGCCAGCTCAACGAGACGTCGGGTCCTGTGGTGCTCAGCGGTTCCGCTTCGCTCGTCGTGGAAGTCATTCGCGACACCGCCACCCAGGCGGCGCACGATCTCGACGGTCTCGTTGAGGACGTCGCGGCCACACCGTCGCGGCTGTCAGACGAGGCGACCGCGGAGTTGCGTGTGCGTATGCAAGTCGCCAACGCCTGCGTCGAGGCCCTGATCGCCTGCGAGGACAGCCGGAGCCGGGTGTAGGAACCGCGGATGCTCGCGACCCCGGGAAGGCGACGGCAGGCGAAGGACACGATGTCCGACGCCGAGCTGCTGAAGCTCACGGCCCAGCGGGACGACAGCGAGGCGTTCGGCGTCTTCTACCGCCGCTACCAGGACACCCTCACCGCCTTCCTGATCCACCACACCCGCGACCCCGACCTGGCGCAGGATCTCGTCGCGGAGTCGTTCGCGATCGCCTACAGCAAGGCCGCGCGCTTCGACCCGGAGTCCGGGGTGACCCGCCGCTACCCGTGGGGCGATGCCGACCCCGGCGTGGCGCAGGCCAA
>CBFGZN010000041.1:0-14095 GCA_965653255.1 uncultured Solirubrobacterales bacterium
GCGCCGCGGTTGCGCGCGTGCTTCGCAAGTGCCAGCGCGCCGAGGTGGTCCGGCTGGCCGGTGTAGATCCGCTCCTCGGCACCGGTCGCGACCAGCCAAACGTCGCACTGCGGGTCGATCGCGCGCAGCCGCTTGGCGATTGCGACCACCACGCCGACCCCCGACGCGTTGTCGTTCGCGCCCGGCCCTGGCGCCGTCGTGTCGGTATGCGCCATCACGATCTTCAGGCACTTTCGCGGCCCGTCGAGCAGCCCGATCACGTTGCGGGAGCGGCCCTTCCCCGGTACGTCGAACGGCTGCACCGTCACGTCGAGGCCCGCCTTCTCGAAGACACGGCCAACGTATGCGTGGGCACGTCGCTCGGTGCTGCTCGCAGCCGGGCGCGGGCCGACGGATGCGATGCGCCGCGCGGCGCGCAGCGCGTCTCGGCCATTGGGAGGCGCCAGCCGGCCGGCAAGCGACAGCGAGTCGACCGCGCGCGCGGCGGCAGTCCCGGCCGCTGTGTCGGCGACTGCCTGCGGCGCCGCTGCCAGCAGACCAGCGCCGATCGACAGGACGCAGGCGACTTGGCGGATCACGCCAGGAGTGTCTCCAGCTCTGCTGGCTCCGTAACTGGCGCCTTGCAGGCGAAGCCCTCGCAGACGTAGGCGGCGGCGCGGCCGTCGATGGGCATGCGGCCCTCGAGCAGCGGCACAGCACTTGCGTCGCCGCCGTCCGGCGGCGAGCCGGCGAGCACGACGTGCGGCCTGAACGCCCCGCGCATGACCCGCTCCAGCGGCGCCAGCTCATCGCCGACCAACGCCACCTCCTTGACCTGCGCGAGGTGGAAGTCGAGCGCCTGCAGCAGGTGGCCGAAGGCATTCGGATGGCGGCCGGCCAGCTCGGCGAACAGCCGCAGCACGCCGACGCCCTGCCGCTCGTACTCGTGCTCGCCGGTCAGGGCCGCCAGCTTCAGCAGGGCGTATGCCGCCGCCGCGTTGCCGGACGGGATCGGGTGGTCCTCGGGGTCCTTGCGGCGGGTCAGCAGCCGCTCGTGATCCGACGAGGTCTCGAAGAAGCCGCCCTTCTCCGGGTCGCCGAAGCGCTCGATCGTCGTGTCGGCGAGTGCGCGGGCGGCCTCGAACCAGCGCGGCTCGAAGGTTGCCTCGTAGAGCGTCAGCAGCGCGTCGAGCAGGTAGGCGTGGTCCTCGAGGTAGGCGTTCAGCCGGCCCTCGCCGTCCTTCCAGGTGCGCAACAGGCGGCCGTCGCCGTCGGTCAGCTCGGTGAGCAGGAAGTCCGCGCAGGCGCGCGCCGCGTCGAGGTAGTCCTTGCGCTCAAGCACCGCGCCCGCGTCGGCGAGCGCGGAGATCATCAGGGCGTTCCAGGACGTCAGCCGCTTGTCGTCGAGTCCGGGCCAGACGCGCGCGGCGCGCGCGTCGTAGAGCCGCCGGCGCAGCTCCTCGAGGTCTTCCGGCTCGTCGGCGCCGCGGGTCAGGATCGTCTTGCCCTCCCAGTTGCCGCCGGGCAGGACGCCGAAGTAGTCGAGCGCGGCCTGGGCGGTCGACGGGCTGGCCGCCGAGCCGTTGCCGCCCTCGCGCTCGTCGCCGAGCACCGCCCGTACCTGCTCGACCGTCCAGACGTAGAACTTCCCCTCCTCGCCCTCGGAGTCGGCGTCGAGCGCCGAGTAGAAGCCGCCCTCGCGGCCGCGCATCTCGCGCAGCGCCCAGTCGAGCGTCTCCTCGCAGACCCGCTTGAACAGCGGATAGCCGGTCACCTGCCAGCCGTGCAGGTAGGCGTGCGCGAGCAGGGCGTTGTCGTAGAGCATCTTCTCGAAGTGGGGGATCAGCCAGCCGGCGTCGACGGTGTAGCGGGCGAAGCCGCCGCCGAGCTGGTCGTAGATGCCGCCGTTGGCCATCGCGCTCAGCGCGCGCGCCGCCGGCTCGACGGCGCCGCGGCGCAGCAGCAGCTCGATCGCCGAGGCGGCCGGGAACTTCGGCGCGCCGCCGAAGCCGCCGTTGCGGGGGTCCTCGATCGCCAGCAGCCCCTCGACCGCCTGGTCGAGCAGTGCCGCGGTCAACGGATCGTCCGACGGCTCGACCCAGGCCGCGCCGGACAGCCGCTCGACGACCTTGCCGGACGTCGCGCGGATCTCCTCGCCACGCTCGTCCCACGCCTCGACGACCGAGCGCAGGATCTGCAGCCAGCTCGGCATGCCGCGGTCGTCGTCGGGCGGGAAGTAGGTGCCCGCGAAGAACGGCGTCTGGTCTGGAGTCAGGAAGGCGTTCAGCGGCCAGCCGCCCTGGCCGGAGATCGCCTGACAGGCCTCCATGTAGATCGCGTCGAGGTCGGGCCGCTCCTCGCGGTCGAGCTTGACGCAGACGAAGTGCTCGTTCATGTAGGCGGCTGTCGCCTCGTCCTCGAACGACTCGCGCTCCATCACGTGGCACCAGTGGCAGGCCGAGTAGCCGATCGACAGCAGGATCGGCACGTCGCGCTCGCGCGCCGCCGTCAGCGCCTCCTCGCCCCACGGGTACCAGTCGACCGGGTTGTCCTTGTGCTGCAGGAGGTAGGGCGAGCTCTCGTCCGCCAGGCGGTTGGGCATGCCGCCAGGCTAGCCGCGCAGCTCGGCGCGCTTGATCTTGCCGGTCGGCGTCTTGGGCAGCTCGTCGGCGAAGTCGACGATGCGCGGGTACTTGTAGGGAGCGGTGAGGGCCTTGACGTGGTCTTGCAGCTCGGCGACCAGCGCCGGCGAAGCCGCCTTGCCGTCGCGCAAGACCACGACCGCGCGCACGACCTGGCCGCGCTCCTCGTCGGGCGCGGCGACCGCGGCGGCCTCGGCGACGGCCGGGTGCGAGACCAGCGCCGACTCGACCTCGAACGGCCCGATCCGGTAGCCGGCCGAGATGATCGTGTCGTCGGCGCGGCCCTCGAACCAAAGGAAGCCGTCGGCGTCCTCTCGCACGCGGTCGCCGGTGCGCCATGGGCCGGCGGGCGCGTCGAGGTAAATCGTCGGGACGGTCGTCGGGTCGACGCACAGCTCACCGATGCCGCTGTCGTCCGGCTTGTCCAGCCACGCTCGAATACCTGGCAGTGGCCGCCCCATCGCCCCGGCCCGAACCGGCTCGCCAAGCGGCATCCCGGTCAGGGCGCCGGTCTCGGTCTGGCCGTATCCGTCGTGGATCGTGACGCCGACCTCGTCGCGCCAGCGCTCGACGATCTCCGGGTTCAGCGGCTCGCCGGCGGCGACGGCATGGCGCAGAGAGGGCAGCCGGCGCAGCTCGGTCCGCTTGGCGATCGCGCGATACTCGGTCGGTGCCATGCAGAGCACGTTCACGCCCTCGCGCTCGATGACGTCGAGCCGCTCGGCGGGATCGAAGCGGGTGTCGTGCAGCAGCGCCGTCGCGCCGCGCAGCCACGGTGCGACGAACGCGTTGCGCGCCGACAGCGACCAGCCGCTGGCCGCCGTGCACCAGGCCAGCTCGCCCGGCCGCGCGTCGTACCAGTGCTCGGCCTGGAGCATCTGACCGGGCAAGTTGCGCGCTCCGTGGCGGATCGGCTTCGGCTCGCCGGAGGTCCCTGAGGTGAAGACGATCAGCGCCGGCTCGTCGCCGGCGAGGTCGGCGGCCGGGGCGGGGGAGGCGTCGTAGAGGCGCTCGTCCGGAATCGTCAAGACGACAGGCGCCGGCTGCGTGGCGTCCCGCGGCGCACTGGCCCCGGTCGCGCTGGGCGCGCCGCCAGTCGACGCCAGCGCCGCGTTGAGGGTCTCTCCGTTGCGCTCGTCGGCGACAATCGCACGCGGGCCGATGATCTCGATCCGCTTCGCCAGATCGCCCGCTCGCAGCTGCTCCGTGCACGGCAGCACCGCCGCTCCGATCCGCCAGCAGGCGACCATCGCGTGGACCCACTCGGGTCGGTTGCCGATCAGCGTCATGACCACGTCGCCGCGTGCGACGCCGCTCTCTTGCAGTGTGCCTGCAAGCCGCGCTGCACGGTCGGATATCTGGCCGAACGTATGGGAGGATCGCCCGCCCTCTCGATCGATGGCGACGAGCGCGGTCTGCTCGGGGGCTGCTGCGTCGACGACGTCGCGAGCGAAGTTCAAGGCGCTGATTCTGCACCAGTAGCGGGATCGCGGCGCCGACCGCCGTTGGCTTCAGGTACGCCGATGGCTCGAAAAGCGCGCAGATTGCAGGTTCGCGCATTCCAGTTGGCGAAGTTCCGCCGAAAGATCTGTTAGCTTGCCCGCACGCCGAATCCACGAAGTAGTGGAACGGGGGAACCAAGGTGGCACTGCCACTGGGGCGAACTTCCTCGATATGGGGAAGCGCGCAGCTCTTTCAGCGCGAGCCCGTCAGCTAACCCCGTAGGCGTTCGAAAGAGTTTTGGACCGACGCCCCAGACACTCGATCCTGTGCGCGCTCGCGGCCTGTACGGCCGTGGCAGTTGCCCTCCCCGCCGGCGCTTCCGCGCAGGCCGGTGCGAGCGGTGGCGGCGGTGCCGCGTACGTCCCGCCGCCGCCCCCGGCGAAGCGGGCGAAGATCGTCGACGGCATCGCGATCCCGCCGAAGTCCGCGCCGCTGCGCATCCAGAAGGTCTTCGCGGCGGCGAACCGGATCATCAAGAAGCCGTACGTCTATGGCGGCGGGCACAAGCCCTACAGCCAGATCTGGAAGAAGCTCGACCGCGGCTACGACTGCTCCGGCACCGTCAGCCACGCGCTCTACGGCGGCGGCTTCCTCAAGAGCCCGCTTGACTCCGGCAGCTTCATGTCCTGGGGCGAGCCCGGCCAGGGCCGCTGGGTCACCGTCTACACGAACCCAGGCCACGCCTACGTCGTGATCGCGGGCCTGCGCCTCGACACCTCCACCGGCGGCCGCGCCACGCTTCAGGAGACCCGCTCGGGCGACGGGCCGCGCTGGCGCAAGTACAACCGCTCGCCGGCGGGCTTCAAGGCCCGTCACCCCAGCGGCTACTAAGTCCCCGGCCGCCTCTCCCGGGCGTTCGTGCGCCGGTATCCTCCGTGCGGCACTTGACTGACGAATCAACCGACGGGAGCCCCGAGACCCCATGGCCGTAGCGACCCCAGCCACGATCGACAAGACGGACGAGCAGAAGGCGATCACCGAGATGGTGCGCCAGTTCGCGGACGAGCAGATCCTGCCGAACGCGGAGAAGTACGACCACGAGGACTCGTTCCCGGAGCCGATCGTCGAGCAGATGAAGGAGCTCGGCCTGTTCGGCACGACGATCCCCGAGGAGTACGGCGGCATGGGGCTCGACCTGACGACCTACGCGATGATCGTCGAGGAGCTGTCGCGCGGCTGGATCTCGATCTCCGGGATCATCAACACCCACTTCATCGGCTCCTACCTGCTGATGAAGTTCGGCTCCGAGGAGCAGAAGCAGAAGTACCTGCCGCAGATGGCGACCGGCGACCTGCGCGCCGCCTTCTCGCTCTCCGAGCCCGAGCTCGGCTCCGACGTCCAGGCGATCAAGACGGCCGCCAAGAAGGACGGCGACGCCTACGTGATCAACGGCCAGAAGATGTGGGTCACCAACGGCCTGCGCGCCGGCCTCGTCTTCACGCTCGTCAAGACCGACCCCGACGCCGACCCGCGCCACAAGGGCATGACCTGCTTCATCGCCGAGAAGGAGCCGGGCGTCCACGAGAACACGGGCGACTACGCCGGCTTCAACGTCCCGCCGCAGCTCAAGAAGATGGGCTACAAGGGCGTCGAGTCGACCGAGCTGGTCTTCGACGGCTACCGCTGCCCGGCCGACAACATCCTCGGCGGCGAGGAGGCCGGTCTCAACAAGGGCTTCTCGCAGATGATGGACGCGCTCGAGGTCGGTCGCGTCAACGTCGCCGCGCGCGGCGTCGGGATCGCCCAGCGCGCGCTCGAGCTCGGCCTGCGCTACTCGCAGGAGCGCAAGACGTTCGGCCGCCCGATCGCCCAGCACCAGGCGATCCAGTTCAAGCTCGCCGACATGGCGACCCAGGTCGACGCCGCTCGTCTGCTGACGATCCGCGCCGCGCGGCTCAAGGATGCCGGCGAGCGCTCCGACCTCGAGGCCGGCATGGCGAAGCTGTTCGCCTCAGAGGCCGGTCGCTTCTGCGTCGAGGAGTCGTTCCGCATCCACGGTGGCTACGGCTACTCGAAGGAGTACGAGATCGAGCGCCTCTACCGCGACGCGCCGCTGCTGCTGATCGGCGAGGGCACCTCCGAGATCCAGAAGATGGTGATCGGCAAGAAGCTGCTCGAGCGCCACAAGATCTAGGCGACGCGCGGTCGGCCGGAGGCCAGGCGTCTCCGGCCGACTAGACTCGATCGGGTGTCAGCCACCGATACCAAGGCCCTGATCGCCGACGCGATCGAGCATCTCGGCGACGAGGTGCCGTCGCTGCGCCAGCTCAAGCTGGTGATCCGGCTCGAGCTGCCGAGTCGTGGCGGCGACGCGCCGATCTTGCGCGTCGAGGTGCCGGGCGCGAAGGTCGATCGCGACCCCGCCGGCGACGCCCGCCTCGACGTGACCGTCCAGCGCCAGCAGTTCAACGAGCTGGCGCGCGAAGGCACGCTACGCCAGTGGGCGAAGGCCTACGAGCAGGGTCACGTCAAGGTGACCGGCGACAGCGCGGTCGTGAAGCTGCTCGGAAACGTGATCGAGCGCCAGCTCGTACGCGCGAAGTAGCGTGGCGTCAAAGCCGGTCTTGTTCGTCGACGTCGACGGGGTGCTCAGCCTCTTCGGCTTCGATCCCGCCGCCGATCTGCCCGGCCCCTTCCACTGGATCGACGGCATCGCCCACTGCATCCCGCCCGAGTCGGGGCCCCGGCTCGTTCGCCTCGCCGACAGCTTCGAGCTCGTTTGGGCGACCGGCTGGGAGGAGAAGGCGAACGAGTACCTGCCGGGGATCCTCGATCTGCCGTTTCGCGATCTGCCTTGCCTGACCTTCGACGGCCGCGCTCGCTTCGGCAGCTCGCACTGGAAGATCGACGTGATCGACGAGTACGCGGGCAATCGGCCTGCCGCTTGGATTGACGACAACATGGGCGACTCCGTCTTGCTCTGGCAGCGGGGCCGTAAGGCGCCGACGCTGCTGGTCGAGACCAAGCCGGCGACGGGCATCACCGACGAGCACGTCGAGGAGCTGCTCGCCTGGGCGCGGCAGCAGGACGGCGCCGCGCCGGGCTAGATCGCGCGGTCGCCGCTCGGCGCCGGCGCGTGTTCGCCAAGCCAGCGCCGGCGCAACTCGGCCGCGATCGTCGTGGCCAGCCCGGGAGCTCCGTCGCCGACCGCCGCTCCGTCGATCGACCGCACCGGCTCGACGCCGCGCACCGACCCGGTCAGGAACACCTCGTGCGCGGCGGCGAGATCGTCACGCGTGAGTGGGATCTCGGCGACCTCTGTACTGCTGGCGCGCGCCAGCTCGATCGCCAGCGCGCGAGCGACTCCGGGCAGGATGCGGCCATCGGCCGGTGGCGTCGCCAGCGAGCCGTCGGCGCGCACGGCGAAGACGTTGGCGCGCGAGGTCTCGAGCACCGCGCCGTCGCCGTCGACGAGCAACGGCGCCGCCGGCGCGCTGTCGGACTCGAGCGCCTCGAGCAGGCGGCGGTCGGCCCACTTGTGCCCGCCTCGCCAGTCCTCGACGACCTGGCTGCGCAGCTCCGGGCCGCGGTCGCGCGGCGGGAACACGATCGCCGGGTCGATCGCGACTGCCTTGACGGCGAGCGCGATCGCGCCGCCCTCCAAACGCGCGTCGAGACGCAGACGGCCGCGCTCCAAGCCGCGCGCCCCGTCACGGATTAGCTCTTCGGCAGCGGCCGGCAGCGGCTCGTCGTAGAGCCGCTCGACGCTCGCACGCAGACGCTCCAGGTGCGCCGTGAGCTCGACCGGACCGCCGTCGACGACGAGCAGCGTCTCGAAAACTCCATGCGACTGGTTGGGATTTGCCGGTTGGGTCATTTTGGGCGGATCGTAACCCGCACTCGGATGCGCAATCGCGTCCGGTACGTTTGCCTCAGGTTGCGTTCACTGGTTTACAAGGTGCGCCGCAGCGTCCGCACGGAGGGCGTCGGCGGGACGGTCAAGAGCTTGCCACGGCGCGCATGGAGCCGGATCCACGCGCGGCTTCAGCTGATCGTCTTGCTCAAGGACCTCGACGAGGTCGCGGCGCCGCCGCCCGAGGCTGCGCGGCTGCGCTTCGAGGTGCTCGAGCCCAGGCACCTGCAGGGGCTCGCCGAGCTCAACCGCGAGCGCGGCCTGACCGAGACCGACGCGCGTTTTGCCGCCGACGTAGAAGCGGGCTACCGTGGCTATGTGGCATATGCCGACGACCGTCTCGTGGCCTTCTACTGGTGGGTCGACGGGAACGCGCCGCCACCGCCCTCGCGCGCCAGCATCGGCGCTGCGATCGACGAGCTCGGACTCGAGATCGAGATGGGGCAGGGCGATGTCTACGGTGCCGACCTCTACGTCGGCGAGCGCGACCGCGCCGGTCGCACCGCCCAGCTCTTCCTCGACCTCGTCGAGTTTGACCTGCGCGAACGCGGTTACAAACGCATCTGGGGGTATGTGCACGAGACGAACCGACTGGGCCGATGGACCTACAGCTTGAGCGGCTACAAGCCGATGTGGAGGGTCGTGCAGGTACGCGACCCGCTGCGCAAGAGGAGCTGGACCGAACCGCTAGCCAAGGAGCAGTGACCACCACGTGAGCGTCGTAGACGATCTCGAGCAGTTCATATTGGAGATCACCCAGGGGTCGGGCGTGACCGCGGTCGCGCCCGACGACGACCTGCTCGCCCAGGGGGTCATCGACTCACACGGCCTGATGGAGCTGGTCGGCTTCATCGAGCAGCGCTATGGCATCTCGGTCTCCGACGACGACCTGCTGCCGGAGAACTTCCAGTCGCTGTCGCACATCGCGGCGTTCGTCGAGCGAAAGCGCGGCTGATGGCGGGCAAGCTGATGATGGAGCTGCTCTACGGGCATGCCGAGCAGCGGCCGGAGCAGATCGCGATCGTCTACGCCGACGAGCGGATCGCCTACGGCGAGCTGGTCGAGCGGATCGAGCGGCTCGCCGCCGGTTTCGCCGACCTTGGCATCGCGCCCGGCGACAGCGTTGGCCTGCTGATGCGCGACGACCCCTGGTTCGTCACGACCTTCCACGCCGTCACCGCGCTCGGCGCGAGCGTCGTGCCGGTCAACCCTGCCTTCAAGCAGGACGAGATCGAGTTCTGCTTCCGCAGCGCGAACGTGCGCGCGATGGTCGCCGACGAGCGCGGCGCCGGCGTCTGCGAGCGGATCGCCGCTGGCTTCGACAGTCAGGTCGACGTGATCGTGAGCAGTGCCGGTCACGGCCAGGCGCTGACGCTCGACGCGCTCAGCGAGCGCGCGGCACCGCAGCGGCTCGCCCCACGCGATCCCGACGAGGTCTACGTCTGCCAGTTCTCCTCTGGCTCGACCGGGCGCCCAAAGCGCGTTCCGCGCACCCAGGGCCAGTGTGCTGCCGAGGCCGTGCTGTGGGGCGAGCACGGCCTGTCGCCCGACGACCGGATCTTCGCCGCGATCCCGCTCTTCCACACCTATGGCATGGGCGCCTGCCTGTTCGCGCCGGCGCTTAGCGGCGCGACGCTGGTGATCCTCGAGGAGCCGAACCCGTTCCTGCTCAAGCGCCACCGCGCGCTCGAGCTGCTCGAGCGTGAGCAGGTCACCTTCTTCCCGGGCGTCCCGCTCAACTTCCGCCTGCTCGCCGACGCGCCGGCGACCGCCGATCTGTCGTCGGTCCGCATCTGCACCTCGGCCGGCACGGCGCTGCCGCGCGACACCTTCGAGGCTTTCGGCCAGCGCTTCGGCGTGCTCGTGCGCCAGCTCTATGGGACGACCGAGACCGGGATCATGAGCACCAACCTCAGCGACGACCCGATCGGCACCTTCGAGTCGGTCGGCGCGCCGCTCGGCGACGTCCGCTTCGAGATCGTCGACGACGATGGCGAGGCGCTGCCGGTCGGCCAGAACGGCGAGATCGCCGTGTCGAGCCCGGCGATGACCAGCGGCTACGCCGACCTGCCCGAGATCAACCGCGAGGCCTTCCGCGACGGCCGCTTCCTGACCGGCGACCTCGGCTCGCTCGACGATGCGGGCCGGCTCTCGATCACGGGCCGCAAGAAGCTGCTGATCGAGGTAGGTGGCTACAAGGTCGACCCGATCGAGGTCGAGGACGTACTCGCCACACACGAGAAGGTCGAGGACGTTGTGGTGGTCGGCATCGCCGGCGCTAAGCCGGGTGAGGAGACCGTCAAGGCGGTCGTCGTCGCCAACGACGGCTGCGAGCAGCGCGAGCTGATCGAGTTCTGCCGCGAGCGGCTGGCCAACTACAAGGTGCCGCGCGAGCTCGAGTTCCGCGATGAGATCCCGAAGAGCCCACTCGGGAAGGTCCTGCGCAAGTACCTCATGTGAGGAACCGTGAAGACCCTCCTGATCGACAACTACGACTCCTTCACCTACAACCTCTTCCAGCTGCTGGCTGAGGCCAACGGCGACGAGCCGATCGTCGTCCGCCACGACGACGCGACCTGGGACGAGCTGGTCGAGGAGCTTGAGTTCGACAACGTCGTCGTCTCGCCGGGTCCGGGCCGTCCCGACGCGCCGCGCGACTTCGGCGTCTCCGCCGACGCGATCGCCAACGCCGACGTGCCGCTGCTCGGCGTCTGTCTCGGCCACCAGGGGATCGGCTGGCTCGCCAACGGGCGTGTCGAGCACGCACCCGAGCCGATGCACGGCCGCTTGAGCGCCGTGATCCACGAGGACTCGCCGTTGTTCGCCGGCATCCCGCGCGAGTTCCAGGTCGTCCGCTACCACTCGCTCTGCGTCGCCCAGCCGACGCCGCCGGAGCTCGAGCCGATCGCCTGGACGAGCGATGGCATCCTGATGGGCGTCGCCCACCGCAGCCGTCCCCAGTGGGGCGTCCAGTTTCACCCCGAGTCGATCTCGACCGAGTACGGCCGCAAGCTGCTCGCCAACTTCGGCGACCTGACTGTCGCGCACGCCGAGCGCACCGGCCGGCCACGGCCCGAGGCCGGCAGTCGGGGCGCCGGCGGCACGGGGGAGGGGTGTGCTCGAGCGCGCACCCCGCTCGAGCTGAAGGTCCGCCGCGTCGACGCTCCGCACGACTCCGAGCGCGCCTTCGTCCACCTCTACGGCGACTCGGAGCAGGCGTTCTGGCTCGACAGCAGCAAGCTCGACGAGCGCTCGCGCTTCTCGTTCATGGGTGCCGCGGGTGGGCCGCTGAGCGCGACGATCACCTATGACGTCAACGCCGGCGAAGTGCGTGTCGAACACCCCGACGGCGCCGTCGAGACCCAGCGCGAGTCGATCTTCGACTACCTCAGCCATGAGATGCGTCGCTTGCGCTACCTCTCCGACGACCTGCCGTTCGACTTCAACTGTGGCTTCGTCGGCTACTTCGGCTACGAGCTGAAGGCCGACTGCGGCGGCGACAAGCGCTTCCAGTCGTCACTGCCCGACGCGGCCTTCGTGCTCGCCGACCGGCTGGTCGCCTTCGACCACGTCGAGCAGTGCGCCTACCTCGTCTGCATGACCGATGCCAAGCACGCCGACGACGGCGAGCGCTGGATCGCCGAGACCGCGCTGCGGCTCGCTGCGTTGCCGCCGCTCGACGACCCCGCGCCGCCGTCCGGTGGGCCGGTCGGCTTCGACATCAGCCGCTCGCACGAGCAGTACCTCGACGACATCGCCGCCTGCAAGCGTTACCTGACCGACGGCGACTCCTACGAGATCTGCCTGACGAACAAGATCACCGCCCACACGCGGCCCGACCCGCTGCCGCTCTACCGCACGCTGCGGCGTGTCAACCCGGCGCCGTTCTCCGCCTTCCTGCGCTTCGGCGAAGCGGCGGTGCTCAGCTCGTCGCCAGAGCGCTTCCTCAGCGTCGGCCGCGACCGCTGGGCCGAGGCGAAGCCGATCAAGGGGACCTGCCCGCGCGGCAAGACCCCCGCGGAGGATGTCCACCTCGCCGAGGAGCTGCGCACCGACGAGAAGAGCCGCGCCGAGAACCTGATGATCGCCGACCTGCTGCGCAACGACCTCGGCATCGTCTGCGAGGTCGGCACCGTCCACGTGCCGAAGCTGATGCACATCGAGAGCTACGAGACCGTCCACCAGCTCGTCTCGACGGTGCGCGGCCTGCTGCGCGAGGACGTCGAGGCGCCGGCCTGCATCCGCGCCTGCTTCCCGGGAGGCTCGATGACCGGCGCGCCGAAGAAGCGGACGATGGAGATCATCGACGAGCTCGAGGGCGAGCCGCGCGGCGTCTACTCGGGCGCGATCGGCTTCCTCGGGCTGAGCGGCGCCTGCGACCTCAACATCGTGATCCGGACGTTGGTGATCGACGGCGAGCAGACGACGCTCGGTGTGGGCGGTGCGATCGTCATGCAGTCCGACGCCGAGGACGAGTATCAGGAGATCCTGCTCAAGGGCCGCGCGCCGATGCAGGCGCTCGACCCGTCGGTAGACGTCCAGACGGTCTTCGAGACGACGACCGCCGGAGCAAGGGGGAGAGCATGAGCAAGCTGCTGCAGGACTACGCCACACAGACCGCCAAGACCCAGGGCGACGCCATCGCGCTGGTCATGGACGACGAGCGGATGACCTACGCTGAGCTCGACGCGCTGAGCGACCGGCTCGCGGCCCAGCTCGTCGAAGCCGGCTGCCAGCCGGGCGACCGGATCGGCCTGCTGATCCCGAAGCGCCCGCTGGCGATAGTCGCGATGCACGCGACGCTGAAGGCCGGCGCGGTCTACGTCCCGCTCGACTCCGAGAGCCCGGCGGCACGGCTGGCGCGAATCGTCGAGGCGGCCGAGCCGTTCCTGCTGCTCGCGGTGCCAGAGGGCGCCGAGCGGCTCGACGGCCTCGCCGAGACGATGGAGCTGCCGCCGGTCTGGTCGGTCGAGGCCGAGCCGGTCGCCGGCGAGCGCGTCCAGAGCGCGCGCAGCCGCGCCGACTGGGACGTCGACGCGCCCGCGCCCGATATCCGCGTCCGGCCGGAGGATCCCGCTCACCTGCTATTCACGTCCGGCTCGACTGGGCTGCCGAAGGGCGTCGTGATCACCCACGCGATGGTCACCGCGTTCGTCGACTGGAGCGTCGACTACTTCGCGATCAAGGCCGGCGACCGCAACTCCGGTCACCCGCCGCTGCACTTCGACCTCTCGACCTTCGACATGTACGCGAGCTTCTCGGCGGGCGCCGAGCTGCACCTCGTGTCGCCGACGATGAACGTCGACCCGCGCTCGATGGCGGCGCTGATCCGCGACAGCGAGCTGACGCAGTGGTTCTCGGTGCCGACGGTGCTGACCTACATGGCGAAGTTCGACGCGGTCGAGCAGGACGACTTCCCGGCGCTCGAGCGGCTGCTTTGGTGCGGCGAGGTGCTGCCGACCCCGGTGCTCGCGCACTGGATGCGCAAGCTGCCGCACGTCACCTTCACCAACCTCTACGGCCCGACCGAGGCGACGATTGCGAGCAGCTACTACACGATGCCCGGCATCCCAGAGGACGAGACGATCCCCGTCCCGATCGGCGTTCCCTGTGCCGGCGAGGAGCTGCTGGTGCTCGACGAGGAGCTGCGCGAGCTGCCGGCGGCGGAGATCGGCGATCTCTACATCGCCGGCGTCGGGCTCAGCCCCGGCTACTGGCGCGACGAGGAGAAGACCGCAGCGGCCTTCATACCCGACCCCCGCACGCCCGGCGGCGACGCGCGGATCTACAAGACCGGCGACCTCGCTCGCGCCGATGAGGACGGGCTCGTCCACTTCCTCGGCCGCGCCGACTCGCAGATCAAGAGCCGCGGCTACCGGATCGAGCTCGGGGAGATCGAGAGCGCGCTCGGCACGATCGATGGCATCCGCGAGTGCGCGGTCGTCGGCGTCGACGTCGAGGGCTTCGAGGGGACGGCGATCTGCGCCGCCTACGTCACCGATGTCGCTCTCGAGCCGGCGGCAATCCGAAAGCAGCTCACCGACGCGTTGCCGTCCTACATGCTCCCCGCGCGCTGGCTGACACTCGACGCGCTGCCGAAGAACCAGAACGGCAAGAT
>CBFGZN010000042.1:0-14059 GCA_965653255.1 uncultured Solirubrobacterales bacterium
ACCCCGACAGGCAGGCGACGGCGCTGGTGTCGCTGCCGCGCGATCTGAAGGTGGAGATTCCCGGCTACGGCGTCGACAAGATCAACGCCGCCTACTCCGCCGGCGGGCCGAAGTTGACGCTGGAAACCGTCAAGCAGCTGACCGGGCTCTCGATCAACCACGTCATCAACGTCGACTTCCACGGCTTCCAGAAGGCGATCGACGCGATCGGCTGCATCTACACCGACGTCGACCGGCGCTACTACAACGACACTGCCGAGTTCGCCTACATCAACATCCCCGCCGGCTACCAGCAGATGTGTGGCGACAAGGCGCTCCAGTACGCCCGCTTCCGTCACGAGGACTCCGACCTCGTGCGCGGCATCCGCCAGCAGGACCTGCTGCGCGACGCCAAGCAGCAGGTCGGCGTCGGCGCGCTCGTCGACGACCGCGACAAGCTGCTTGAGATCTTCGGCAAGTACACGACCTCCGACGGCGAGCTGAAGGATCGCGCCGAGCTGCTGCGGCTGCTCAAGCTCGGCCTCTTCTCGGTCGGGCAGCCGATCCGCCACGTCAAGTTCGAGGGCGGCGACGTCGGGATCACCTCGGGCGATGTGGCCGCCGGCGTCCCGAGCTACGTCACGGCCAGTGACGCGACCGTCAAGAAACTCGCCCAGCAGTTCCTCGGCGTCGAGGCGACCAAGGGCCCACGCGGATCGCTGAAGCCGAAGGGCCGTAAGCGCCCGCCGCCCCAGGACAGCAGCGCCAGTGGCGGGCTCGAGAAGGAGACGACGTACGGCAAGGACCAGGCGATCCAGGCGATCGAGCAGGGCGCCGGCGGCGACTTCCCCGTCTACTACCCGACCGTCCGCGTCGCCGACTCCGAGTACATCGGCCCGCCGCGCGTCTACAAGCTCGTCGACTCCGACGGCAAGCGCCGCCGCAGCTACCGGATGGTGCTCAAGCGCCCCTACGTCGGCGAGTACTACGGCGTCCAGGGGACGCGCTGGATGGACCCGCCGATCCTCGACAGCCCGTCCGAGGAGCGCACCATCAACGGGCGCAAGTTCGAGCTCCACTACGAGGGCGATCGACTGCGCCTGGTCGCCTGGCGAACGCCGAAGGCCGTCTACTGGGTGTCGAACACGCTGCTGCAGACGCTCAGCGAGCAGCAGATGATCGCGATCGCCCGCTCCACGCGACTTCCCTAGCTGGGTCTGTAGCCTCTCCGCCTTCTATGGCTGAGAAGGAACCGATCGGCGTCGTCGGCGTCGGCTGGGTCGGGCTTTGCACCGCGGCGTGCTTCGCGGAGCTAGGGCACCCGGTCTATGCGCGCGACATTCTGCAGGACAAGGTCGACTCGCTCACGCGTGGCGAGGTTCCGATGCACGAGCCTGGGTTGCCCGAGCTCGTGCAGCGCAACGCCGAGCGCCTGAACTTCACGACCGATATGCGCGCGGTGCTCGACAACGCCGAGCTGCTGTTCTGCTGCGTCGACACGCCGCCGACCTACTCCGGCGACGCCGACCTGTCGCGCGTCGAAGCGGTGGTCGAGGAGCTCGGCGACTCGAACTCGCACGCGATCGTCATGAAGAGCACCGTCCCGGTCGGCACCGGTCGCGCGATCCAGCGCCGTCGTGAGGGTCTCGGCTACATCTCGAACCCGGAGTTCCTCAAGGAGGGCACCGCGGTCGACGACTTCATGAACCCCGACCGCGTCGTCGTCGGCGCCGGCGATGGATCCGACGGCTTCGCCGACAGGGTCGCCGCGCTCTACGAGCCGCTCGGCGGCCCGATCGTCCGCACCGACGTCGCCAGCGCGGAGATGATCAAGCTCGCCTCCAACGCCTTCCTCGCGACGAAGATCTCGTTCATCAACGAGATCGCCAACGTCTCCGAGGAGCTAGGGGCCGACGTCAACGAGGTCGCACGCGGCATGGGCCTAGACGATCGGATCGGCAGCAAGTTCCTCAAGGCCGGGCTCGGCTTCGGCGGCAGCTGCTTCCCCAAGGACGTCAGCGCGCTTAAGCAGCTCGCCGGCAACAGCGGCTATGCCTTCCAGCTGCTCAACTCGGTGATCGAGGTCAACGAGATGCAGAAGCGGCGCGCGGTCCGCAAGCTTCAGAAGCACCTCGGCTCGCTCGTCGGCAAGGAAGTCGCGCTGCTCGGCGTGTCGTTCAAGCCGGACACCGACGACGTTCGCGAGGCGACCAGCATCGTGCTCGCCGCGCGCCTGCAGGGCGAGGGCGCCCACGTCCGCGTCTACGACCCGGTCGCGCTCGACAACGCCGAGGACCTGCTTGGCGGAGCGCAGGTCTGCGGCTCGGCACTCGAGGCGCTCGACGGCGCCGACGCCGCGGTGCTCGTCACCGAGTGGCCGGAGTTCGCCGAGCTCGACTGGGCCGGCGACGTGCACGGACGGATGGCGCGGCCGGTGATCGTCGACGGGCGCAACTTCCTCGACCGCGAGGCGCTCCGCGCCGCCGGCTTCACCTACGAGGGCATCGGCCGCTGAAGTGCAAGCGCTGGTTCTCGCGGGCGGCCAGGGAACGCGGCTGCGGCCGCTGACCTACACCACCCCGAAACCGGTGATGCCGCTCGCGGGGCGGCCATTCCTCACATTCATGCTCGACTGGCTGCGCGGCCACGGCGTCGACGAGGCGATCCTCTCCTGCGGCTTCATGTCCGACGGCGTTCGCTCGGTGCTCGGCGACGTCTACGGCGGCATGCGCCTGCGCTACGTGATCGAGGACGAGCCGCTCGGAACGGCCGGGCCGGTTCGCCTGGCGCTCGACGAAGGCGTGCTCGACGAACGGCTGCTGGTGCTCAACGGCGACGTGCTGACCGACATGGACCTGACGACCGAGCTTGACTTCCACGTCCAGGCCGGCGCCCGCTGCACGCTCGCGCTGATCGAGGTCGAGGACACCGCCAGCTACGGCGTCGTGCCGACCTTCCCCGACGGTCGCGTCGAGGCGTTCCTCGAGAAGACCGATGGCGATGTCCCGACCAACCGGATCAACGCCGGCGCCTACGTGCTCGAGCGCGGGGTCGTCGAGACGCTCGTCCCCGCTGGGCGTGCCTGCTCGTTCGAGCGCGAGGTCTTCCCGCAGCTCGTCGGCGACGGCCTCTACGGCTGGGCGGCCGACGGCTACTGGATCGACATTGGGACCCCGGAGCGCTACCTCGAGTCGACCTACGACCTGCTCGCCGGCGCCGTCGAGTCGACGCTGCCGCCGCGCGACGAGACCGGCTCGCTGATCGGCGACGGGTGTCTCACCAGCGGGGCCCACATCGGTCCGCAGACCGTGTTGGGGGAGCACTGCTCGGTCGGCAGCGACTCGTCGGTCGAGCGGTCCGTGCTGCACGACCGCGTCGTCGTCGGCGCCGACTGCTCCGTGCGCGAGGCCGTCCTTGCCGAGCGCGTGCGCGTCGGCGACGGGGCGCGGATCGAGCCCGGCGCGATGATCGGGGCCGGCGCGCGCGTCGAGCCGGGCGCCGTCGTCGCGAGCGACGCCCGGATCGAGCCCGACGCCGTGGTCGAGAGTGGCGAGGGAGTGCGTTGACGGCGGCGCCGTCTGCGAGGCTTCCGCTCTCGTGATCGAGGACGTTCTCGCCCAGCCGCACCAGATCGGCGACGCGCTCTGGCGCGTCGAGTCCGCCGGCATAGCGCCGCGCGACCTGTCGGGCGGACTCGTGATCTGCGGTATGGGCGGCTCTGCTGTCGGCGGCGATCTCGCCGCGGCCGCGATCGGCAGCCGTGCCCGGCGGCCGATTCGCACCGTGCGCGGTTACGAGCTGCCGCCCGACGTCGGCCCCGACACGCTCGTCCTCTGCGCCAGCTACTCGGGCTCGACCGAGGAGACGCTCGCTTGCTTCGACGCCGCCGGTGAGGCCGGCGCGCCGCGTGTAGCCCTGACCACCGGCGGTCCGCTCGCCGAGCGGGCCCGTGCCGCCGGCGTCCCGGTCGCCGGCATCCCATCCGGTATGCAGCCCCGCGCCGCCGTCATCTACATGACGATCGGCGCGCTCGAATGCGCCGCCGCCTGTGATGCCGCGCCATCGCTGCGCGACGAGATCGAAGCGACCGTCCCGATCCTCGAGGCGCTCACCGAGGACAGCGGCGCCGACTCGATCGCCCGCGCGCTCGAGGACACGATCCCGATCGTCCACGGCGCCGGCCCGACCGCCGCCGTCGCCCGTCGCTGGAAGACCCAGCTCAACGAGAACGCCAAGCTGCCCGCCTTCGCCTCCGAGCTCCCCGAGGCCAACCACAACGAGATCGAGGGTTGGCGCCGCGGCCTCGACCTCGCTCCGCTGTCGGCGATCTTCCTCCACGCCCCCGGCACGCACCCCCGCCTCGAGCGCCGCCTCGAGCTGACCGCCGAGCGCCTCGACGCCCTCGGCGCCCCCGTCGTCCGCGTCGATGCCTTCGGCGACAGTGGCGTCGCCAGCATCCTCTCGCTCGTCATCATCGGCGACCTCGTCTCCGTCTCGCTCGCCGAGATCGAGGACATCGACCCAGACCCGGTCGATGCCATCGAGGGCTTCAAGGCCGCTTTGGGTTCCTAGGTCCTAGGGACGGACCGTGTTCCCCGCGGGTCCTGTCTCCGATTTTTGGTTTGAGTGCTCGCAAGCTCCGCCTCAAACGCAAAATCGTCGCCACCCGCGGGGGCCAACGCTGAGTCCCGTACCACGCCCTCGACGGATCGTTTGAGCAAAGGCCTCGAGGGTCGGAACGTACCAATTCTGGGCCCTGCCGCTACAGGCGAGCGACGAGCTCGTAAAGGTGGCATCGAGCAGGCCCGCAGAGCGTTGTGGGTGGACTAGCGTGGCCTGCCGCGGAGGGTTGAAGCAGACAGGCGTGCTGCACGTGGTCGCCACCCACGATGTTCGGCCTAACCAGTCGAATCCGGTTCGAGTCCGGCGCCCTCCGCCGTACCGGCCAGAGCGGAGTCGAGAGCTGACATGAGCGCTATCCTTGGCAATGGATGGCGGCCACGTGTGGGTGGTTCCCACTTCAACAGTCCTCGACCCGCTCCGGCGGGTCGTTGGCTTTCTAGGCCATCCCCAAACCTTGACACGACCTTGGTAAGGTTGGTCGTCGCGATGGCTGGGTTGACGATCAACGAGGCGGCTGAGACGACTGGTTGGTCGGCTCGAATGCTGCGCTACATCGAGCGTGAGGGACTGATCGAGCCTGCTCGTTCGTCATCGGGCTACCGGCTCTACGGGCCGGAAGAGTTGCAGCGGTTGCGCACGCTGCGCGAGCTGCTCGCCGAGCACGAGATCAGCCTCGGCGACGTTGGCTTCGCGGCACGGATGAGCCGTGACGGCAATCTGCGCGGCGCGGTCGAGACGTGGCTGGCCGCTGAGCCGTCGCGGCCCGAGGGAGTGGCCGCGAACGATTGGCTGCGCTTCGAGCAGCAGAAGCACGAGCGGCTGCTTGGCACCGCCGCGTGATTCCAAAGACTTCGACTGACCCACAAGGAGAACCAGTGACCACCACCGCCACACAGGACTACAAGGTCGCGGATATCGGCCTGGCCGATTTCGGCCGCAAGGAGATCTCGCTGGCTGAGGTCGAGATGCCGGGCCTGATGAGGATGCGCGAGGAGTTCGGCGCGAGCCAGCCGCTGAAGGGCGCGCGGATCATGGGCTCGCTGCACATGACGATCCAGACCGCGGTGCTGATCGAGACGCTGACGGCGCTCGGCGCCGAGGTCCGCTGGGTGTCATGCAACATCTTCTCGACCCAGGACCACGCCGCGGCCGCGATCGCCGCCAGCGGCGTTCCAGTCTTCGCCTGGAAGGGCGAGACGCTGGAGGAGTACTGGTGGTGCACCGAGCAGGCGCTGAACTGGCCCGACGGCGAGGGCCCGAACATGATCCTCGACGACGGTGGCGACGCGACGCTGCTCGTCCATAAGGGCCGCGAGTTCGAGCAGGCCGGCGCCGTGCCGGACCCCGCCTCGGCCGACTCCGAGGAGTACCGGATCATCCTCGAGACGCTCAAGCGCTCGCTGGAGGAGGACCCGCAGCGCTGGACGAACATCGCGGCTCGCATCAAGGGCGTCACCGAGGAGACCACGACCGGCGTCCACCGGCTCTACCAGTTCGCCGAGACCGGCGACCTGCTGTTCCCGGCGATCAACGTCAACGACTCGGTCACCAAGTCGAAGTTCGACAACCTCTACGGCTGCCGCCACTCGCTGGTCGACGGCATCAACCGCGGCACCGACGTGATGATCGGCGGCAAGGTCGCCGTGATCTGCGGCTACGGCGACGTCGGCAAGGGCTGCGCCGACTCGCTGCGCGGCCAGGGCGCGCGGGTGATCGTCACCGAGATCGACCCGATCTGCGCGCTGCAGGCGGCGATGGAGGGCTACGAGGTCAAGACGCTCGAGGACGTCGTCGAGACCGCCGACATCTTCGTCACCGCGACCGGCAACAAGGACATCATCACCGCCGATCACATGGCGCGGATGAAGCACAACGCGATCGTTGGCAACATCGGCCACTTCGACAACGAGATCGACATGGCCGGTCTCGAGGGTCGCTCCGACGTCGAGCGGATCAACATCAAGCCGCAGGTCGACGAGTTCGCGTTTGCCGACGGCCACTCGATCATCGTGCTGTCCGAGGGCCGGCTGCTGAACCTCGGCAACGCGACCGGGCACCCGTCGTTCGTGATGTCGAACTCGTTCACGAACCAGACGATCGCCCAGATCGAGCTGTTCACCAAGAACGACGACTACGAGAAGCAGGTCTACGTCCTGCCCAAGCACCTCGACGAGAAGGTCGCCCGCCTCCACCTCGACGCGCTCGGCGTGAAGCTGACCGAGCTGTCCGAGGAGCAGGCCGCCTACATCGGCGTCCCGGTCGAGGGCCCGTACAAGCCCGACCATTACCGCTACTGACACCAGAACGCACATGGACGCGCCTGGCGGCGTCATCGGTCGGCCATGTGCGATGCACGATGGCCTCCCTGCTTCCTTGCCAGCCACGCCCATGAGCGCCCTGGAGTCAGCAGCAAGTGTCCGTTAGCTCACAGATCGCCGACCCGAGCTTGGCCCCTGCGGGGGCCGCTCGGGTCGCATGGGCGGACGGGCAGATGCCCGTCCTGCGGCTGATCCGCGAGCGGTTCGTCGCGGAGCGGCCGCTAGAGGATCTGCGCGTCGCCGCCTGCCTGCACGTCACGGCCGAGACGGCGTGTCTGGCGCGGACGCTGGTTGCCGGTGGCGCGGAGGTCGGGTTGTGCTCGGCCAATCCGCTCTCGACGCAGGACAACGTCGCGGCGGCGCTCGCCGAGGACGCATCGATCGATGTCCTCGCGCAGCATGGCGAGGACATCGACACCTACGTCTCGCACGTGAACGCGCTGGTCGACTCGGCACCGCAGATCACGCTCGACGATGGCGCCGACCTGCTGACGGCTATCCATGCCCGCGAGCCGGGCGAGGGGCTGATCGGCGGGACCGAGGAGACGACCACCGGCTTGCTGCGGCTGCGCCGGCTGGAGGCCGAGGGCGAGCTGCGCTGCCCGGTGCTTGCCGTCAACGAGGCGCTTGCCGAGCGGACGCTCAACGACCGCTACGGCACCGGGCAGTCGGCGCTCGACGGCATTCTGCGCGCTGCGAACCTGCTGCTCGCCGGTCACACGCTCGTCCTGCTCGGCTACGGCTTCGCCGGCCGCGGGATCGCTCAGCGCGCCCGTGGCGCCGGCGCGGCGGTGATCGTCTGCGAGGTCGATCCGCTGCGCGCCCTGGAGGCCCGTATGGAGGGCTACGAGGTGATGCCCGCCCTCGACGCGGCCGAGTGTGGCGACCTCTTCGTCACCGTCACCGGCTCACGCTCCGTCCTGCGCCAGGAGCACTTCGAGCGGATGAAGGACAACGCGGTGCTCGCCAACGCCGGTCACTTCGACGTCGAGATTGATCTGGCCGACCTGCGCGCTCTGGCAACCGGCGGCGTCCAGCCCGTCCTCCCGCTCGTCGACCAGTACGACCTCGGCGACCGCCGGCTCAACCTGCTCGCCTCCGGCCGCGTCGTCAACCTCGCCGCCGGCGAGGGGCACCCGGCCGCGGTAATGGACGTCTCCTTCGCCCTCCAGGCGCTGGCCGCCGAGCACCTCGCCCTTCACCGCGACGACCTGGTTCCCGGCGTCCTCGACGTTCCCCGCGCCATCGACGACGAGGTCGCCCGCCTCAAGCTCGCCGCCCTCGGCGTCCACATCGACACCCTCACGCCCGAGCAGAGTGACTACCTCCAAGGTTGGCGCCCCGGAATTTCCTGACGAAGGGGGGGCGAACAATCCGCGCCCGCGACTTCATAGGGCGTGTCCTTCTTCATTCAAGCCGCAAGCACGCTGGCCGCCGACGTCCGCTTGTTCGTGGACGACCTGGGCCGCGGATTCATGTCCGGCGGCATCGCGGGAGCTATCTACGTCTTGCTTTGCCGCTCACGACCGTCCCAAGCGCGCCAGGCGCTGGTGGTCAGCGCATGTGGTCTCGCGGGTGTTGGGATAGTTCTGATGATTCGAATCGCCGTGGAGGTGATATAGCATATGTGCATGGAGCAAAATCAATTCATCTGGCTCGCTTTCGCCTCTTTGATGGCAATCGCTCTCGCGGGGACATACGTGCTCGGCGACAACTCGTGGATGGCCTATCTACTCGTCGTCCCAGCGCTACTGATTCTCCGAGCGATGGCCGCGCCGCGAGCGACAGAGGTCGACCGCTAGAGGTCGATCGAGTAGGAGAGCCAGCGGTCGTCGCGCTCGCCGCCGACGCGGTCGTAGACGTTCTGGGCGCGGTGGTTATCCTTGGCGGTCTGCCACTCCAGCGATTTGCCGCCGCGCTCGCGGACGAGGCGGGCGCACTCGGCGATCAGCTCGTCGGCGGCGCCGCTGCCGCGGGCGCCGGGATCGACGAAGAGATCGTTCATCACGCCAATGCGGCTGGCCGAGGAGGTCGCCCAGGTCCAGAAGACGGTGGCGAAGCCGATCGTCGTCTCGGACTCGTCGCGGGCGATCAGCTGGAAGCCCTCGCGGACCGGGTCGGAGATGAGGGTGCGCGACATCGTGAGCAGCGCGTCGTCGGACGGGTCGACCTCATAGAAGTCGCAGTAGCCGCGCATCAGCGGCAGCAGCTTGGCCAGGTCGGATTCGCCGACGGTGGAGATGGCGGCCATGGACCGACACTAATCGCTAGCGTGCCCGCCCGATGAAAGCCATGGTCCTAGCCGCCGGTCTCGGCACGCGTCTCAAGCCGATCACCTACGAGATCCCGAAGCCGATGGTTCCGGTGCTCGACCGGCCTGTGATGGCGCACATCACCGGCATGCTCGAGCGCCAGGGGTTCACCGAGCTGATCGCGAACCTCCACTACTACCCGGACACGATCCGCGAGTACTTCGGCGACCGGCTGACCTACCGCTTCGAGGAGGAGCTGCTCGGCACCGCCGGCGGCGTCCGCAACGTCAAGGACTTCTTCGGCGACGACCCGGTCGTGATCGTGTCCGGCGACGCGCTGACCGACACCGACCTCAACAAGCTCGTCGAGCGCCACAACAGCGCTGGCGGAATCGCGACGCTGACGGTCAAGAAGGTCGACGACACACGCGAGTACGGCGTCGTGATTCACGACGCCGACGGTCGCATCCAGGGCTTCCAGGAGAAGCCGGACCCGGCCGAGGCGCTGTCCGATCTGGGCAACTGCGGCATCTACTGCTTCTCGCCCGAGATCTTCGACTACTTCCCGGACCGGCCGTTCGTCGACTGGGCGAACGACGTCTTCCCGGCGTTGCTCGAGAACGACGTGCCGTTCTACATCCACGAGATCGATGACTACTGGAACGACGTCGGCTCGCTCGCCGAGCTGCGCCAGGGCACCTGGGACGCGCTCGACGGCAAGCTCGGTCTCGGGGTGACGGGCGAGCAGGTGGCCGAGGGCGTGACGGTCGGCGCGGGCAGCAGCCTCGACGGCGTCGAGGTCGTCGAGGGCCCGGTGTGGGTCGGCGCCGGCGTGAGCTTCGGCGCCGACGTCAAGCTGATCGGCCCGGTCGCGATCGGCGACGGCGCCAGCATCGGCGCGGGCGCTGCGCTGCGCGACACGATCGTCTTCCCCGGCACCGAGGTAGCCGTCGGCGAGATCCTGATCGGAGCGATTCACGGCGGCAGCGGCATCATGGACCGTCTGCGCCCGCTCGACGCGCTGTCCTAGCTGGAACTGCTGGCCGCGGCGCGATCCTCCAACCGCTCGCTGCGCTGCTGGTCGACCTCGGACTGGGTCAGCATCTTCGCGAAGAGGAAGACGAGCGCGATCACGAAGGTGATCGACTGCTCGACCATCATGATCGCGCCGCCCGCGTTCTGGTCGTTGATCGCGCTGAGGCCCCAGATCCGCGGCACGGTCTCGTAGTAGGGGTAGAAGACGGTCGAGGACCACGTCAGGTAGAGCCCGAGCGCAGCGAGGCCGAACTTGGCGCCGCCGATGTAGCCGACGGTCTGGAACCCCTTCAGCGGGCGGCGCATCGGGACGGGCTGGATCAGCGGCCACCAGACGCAGACCCCGGCGGTGAAGAACGAGATGTGCTCGAGCAGATGGACGAACGGGTTGGTCAGCGCGGCGTCGTAGAGCGTCGGTATGTGCCAGCCGTACATAAAGATCAGCCACAGCGCGATGCCCGTCCACGGCGAGGCGAACGGTCCGAGCTTGCGCTCGATCTTGTGCAGCCGCCGTGTAGCCGGCCGCATGATCACGCGCGACAGCGACAGCAACAGCAGCGCGGGGGCGATGTCTCCGAGCAGCACGTGCTGAACCATGTGCGCCGAGAAGAGGTAATCCTCGCCGAGCCCGTCAATCGGCGAGGCCATCGCCAGCAGCAGCGCGAAGATCCCCGCGGCAAAGGCGAGAGCCTGCGGCCAGCCGGCGCCGCGACCGCCCTCCTCGCGCCGCGCCGCCCGAAAGCGCCGCACGTAGACGAACACCAGCAGCGCGATCGGCGCCAGAACCGCCGGCGTGGGCAGCCAGTACAGCTGCGGGTCGGTCGCGCCGACGAACACGAGGTTGTCGCCGAGCACGCTCCCGATTGTGTCATCGCGGCGCCCGCGTTCGCTCCGGACAGGCGACGATCGTCTGGTGGGTCCGATCGACACACTGCTCGACTTGCTGGCGCCGCCCGCCTGCTGGGCCTGCGGATCGCGCGCACGCCGCCACGAGCCGCTCTGTCTGACCTGCCGTGCCGAGCTGCGCTGGCTCGACGAGCAGCCGCTCCGGCTCGAGGGCGTGGACGTCTGGGCGCCGGTCGCCTACGACGGTCCGGCGAGAGCGCTGGTTGCCGGCCTGAAGTTCAGAGGCGCCGTCGGGCTTGGCGAGCCGATGGCCGCACAGATCGCCGCTGCTGCCCCGCCGTTGCTACTCCGCCCGCCCGCGCGGCTGGTGCCCGTACCGCTCCATCCCGGCCGTGCCCGGAAGCGTGGCTACAACCAGGCCGAGCGGATCGCCGCTGCGGTCGCGCGGCGCACCGGCATGCGCGTCACGGACTGTCTGCGGCGCCGTGGCCCGGCGGGCGGACGCCAGGTCGGTCGCGGCCGCGGAGAACGGCTCGTGGCGCTCGCCGGCACGATCCAGCCCCGCTCTGGAGCGTCGGTCCCCGAACGCGCGGTTCTCGTCGACGACGTCGTCACGACGGGCGGCACCGTCGCGGCCTGCGCCGACGCCCTCTACGCCAGCGGTGCCATCGACGTAGCGGCCGTTGCCTACGCGCTCACGCCGGGCCGCTGAAGATCCCGCAAATTTGGACAGATGGCGCATTGGCAGCCGCCGTCCTGGGCACTAGGATCCAAAGCAATCTCCATCACATTTCCAGGGAGGCCGCATGCGCATCGCAATGAAGGGGCGCAACGTACCGGTCGGCGACGAGCTCAGGGAGCGGGTGAACAAGAAGTTCGCCAAGATCGCCAGACAGGTATCTCCACTCGCGGACATGGAGGTCGAGTTGATCGAGGAACGCAACCCCTCGATCAAGCAGTCCCAGGTGGTCGAGGTGACCTTGCATCTCAAGGGTGTGACCTTGAGGGCACGTGAGGCGTCGGAGAGCATGGCGCGCTCGGTCAACCTCGCCTCGGAGGACCTCGCCCGCCAGGTCAAGCGCCACCGCGAGAAGCGCCGCAAGCGCCGGGAGGCGCACAGAGCTTCGCCGCGGCTCGCGTAGCCCAGCAACATCCCCATTGCTAGGCTCGGCGCTATGTCGATTCTCGACCGAGCGCTGCGGGTTGGCGAGGGGAAGAAGTTCAAGCAGTTTCAGAAGCACGTCGCCCGGATCGGGGACTTTGAGCCCGAGCTCGAGCTCGAGAGCGACGAGGAGCTTCGTGAGCGCTATGACCGGCTGCGCGAGCGCGCTGTCAACGGCGAGTCGCTCGACGACCTGCTGTTCGAATCGTTCGCGATCACGCGCGAGGTAGCTAAGCGCCAGCTCGGCCAACGCCACTTCGACGTCCAGCTGATCGGCGGCATGGTGCTGCACGACGGATCGATCGCGGAGATGAAGACCGGTGAGGGCAAGACGCTGACGGCAACGCTGCCGGTCGTCCTCAACGCGCTCACCTCGCGCGACGCCGACGGCGAGCCGGCATTCGGCAAGGGCGTCCACCTCGTCACGGTCAACGACTACCTGGCCCGTCGCGACGCGCTCTGGATGAAGCCGATCTACGACGCGCTCGGCCTGAAGCTCGGGATCCTGCAGTCGGACGAGCGCGACTGGAACAACAAGCGCGCCGCCTACGAGGCCGACATCACCTACGGCACGAACTCCGAGTTCGGCTTCGACTACCTGCGCGACAACCTCGCGACCGACATGGCCGAGAAGGCGCAGCGCGGCCACGGCTACGCGATCGTCGATGAGGTCGACAACATCCTGATCGACGAGGCGCGGACGCCGCTGATCATCTCCGGTCAGCCGGAGCAGGCCGCCGACACCTATTACAAGTTCGCCAAGCTCGCGCCGCTGCTCGAGTCGGGCGAGAAGCCGGAGGGCCTCGAGGCGAAGTCGAAGTCCTACGTCGCCGACTTCGACTACGAGTTCGACGAGAAGCACAAGACCGTTGCGATCACCGAGCGTGGCGTCGAGAAGGCCGAGAAGTTCCTCGGCATCGACAACCTCTACCGCGCCGAGAACGGTCACCTCGTCAACCACCTCCAGCAGGCGCTGAAGGCCGAGTCGCTCTACAAGCGCGGCGTCGACTACGAGGTGATCGACAAAGAGGTCAAGATCATCGACGAGTTCACCGGCCGCATCCTCGAGGGCCGGCGCTGGTCGGAGGGGCTGCACCAGGCGGTTGAGGCGAAGGAGAACGTCGCGATCCAGGAGGAGAACCAGACCGTCGCCACGATCACTTACCAGAACTACTTCCGCCGCTACGAGAAGCTCGGCGGCATGACCGGCACCGCGCTCACCGAGGCGACCGAGTTCATGAAGATCTACGAGCTTCAGGTCGTCGAGATCCCGACCAACCGCGCGATGGCGCGGATGGATCAGAACGACAAGATCTACAAGACGAAGCCCGGCAAGTGGAACGCCGTCGCCAAGGCGATCCAGGAGCGCCACGACGCCGGTCAGCCGGTGCTCGTCGGCACGATCTCGGTCGAGGTCTCAGAGCTGCTGTCGGCCGAGCTGAGCAAGCGCGGCATCAAGCACGCCGTCCTCAACGCCAAGCCCGAGTACGCCGAGCGCGAGGGCGAGATCATCGCCGAGGCGGGCCGTCCCGGCGCGGTGACGATCGCGACCAACATGGCCGGCCGCGGCGTCGACATCAAGCTCGGCGGCAACGCCGAGCATCTGACCGAGCTCGAGCTGCGTGGCAAGTACGAGGTCGGTACGCCGGAGTACGACGCGGCGTGGGAGAAGGTCTTTCCGGGTCACGAAGCCAAGGTCAGCGAGGACCGTCAGAAGGTGATGGATGCCGGCGGTCTGTTCATCCTCGGCACCGAGCGCCACGAGTCGCGCCGGATCGACAACCAGCTGCGCGGCCGCGCCGGCCGCCAGGGCGACCCGGGCGAGTCGCGCTTCTTCCTCTCCG
>CBFGZN010000043.1:0-13864 GCA_965653255.1 uncultured Solirubrobacterales bacterium
ACTCCAGGCGACGACGGCGACCGCGATCGAGCGCCTCGACGACTACGACACGACCGCCGCCGGCCGCGCGATCGCCGCGTTCGTCGACGAGCTGTCGAACTGGTACGTGCGCCGCTCGCGGCGCCGCTTCTGGGACGGCGACGCGGCCGCCTTCGCGACGCTGCGCGAGTGCCTGGTCGCGACGGCGAAGCTGCTCGCCCCGTTGACCCCGTTCGTCGCCGACGCGATCTACGAGAACCTCGACGGCTCCGAGCCCTCGGTCCACCTCTGCGACTACCCCAAGTCCGACGCCGCGCTGCGCGACGAGACGCTCGAGCAGCAGATGCAGGTCGTCCGCGACGCCGTCGAGCTGGGCCGCGCCGCGCGCGCCGCCGCGAAGGCGAAGGTCCGCCAGCCGCTCTCCGAGGCCGTCGTCGTCGCCGCCGATCGCGAGCGCGACGCGATCGGCCGCTTCGAGGACCTCGTCCTCGACGAGCTCAACGTCAAGCAGGTTCGCTACGTCTCCCAGGCCGACGAGCTCGGCCGCTTCGAGCTGAAGCCGAACTACCGCACGCTCGGCCCGCGCTTCGGCAAGGACATGCCGAAGGTCGCCGACGCCGTCGCCGGCCTCGACGCCGACCGCGCCGCCGCTACGCTGCGCGAAGGCGGTGAGGTCCACGTCGCGATCGACGGCCGCGACCACCCGCTCGGCGCCGACGACGTCTCGCTCGCCCTCCAACCGCTCGACGGCTACGAGGTCGAGCGCGCCGGCACCCACGCCGTCGCACTGAACCTGGAGCTGAACGACGACCTCCGCCGCGAGGCGCTCGCCCGCGAGATCGTCCACGCCGTCCAGAACGCCCGCAAGGACGCGGGCCTAGAGGTCCAGGACCGCATTTCGCTCACCCTCGGCGGCGACGACGCCCTGCTCGATGCCGTCCGCGCCCATGAGGCCTACGTCACCGGCGAGACGCTGGCCACGTCGTTGGACCTGAGCAGTGACGCCAATGGCGGCGCGACCGCCGAGCTCGAGGGCCGGATGCTCTCGATCGGCGTAACTCGGGCCTGAACCGCTTCATCGCGCGCCAGTGGCGAATATTGGCGAGTGGCCACGAGAGTGTGGTACGGTCGATTATCGGTGCTCGCGCCGTGGCGCGCGTGGCAGGGTTACTTCGACAGTGTGTAGAGAAAGTGGGGGGCAACCGTGCCCAGGCAGGAGGGGTCGCCGACCGGCGGGTGGCGGGGTGAGATCGATCCAAGTCGCTTCCAGGAGGCGAGCGACCCGCCGCGCCACCGCGATATCGACGACGCGACCGCTAGCCGCTTCGGTCGAGTAGCGACACGACAAGTAGTGCGGTCGCCGCGGGACGAGCAAGTCGAGCGGATCGCGCCCCTGATCGGGGAACGGGCGCTCTCCGATCGGGAGCGCGATCGAGATGAGCGCTAGCGCGACCTGATGGCCTGGTGGGGCTACAAGGCGATGGGAAAAGTGGTCTCCGTCAGCGCGCGCTCGGGCGCCGACATTGGCGAGGCGATCGGCTCCCAGGCAGCTCTACACGCTGCGGGGCGCGGCGCCCGGCGCGGGTTCCTGGCGCCCGGAGACCCGACGCCGCCGCCCAACGCGACCACCGACTACCTCGACTATCGCGGCGTCGCGCCCTGGTCGGAGGCCAAGCCGCTGGCCGGCTGCCAGTTTCCGCTGGGCCGCTACATCAAGCTCGAGAAGGGTGGCCGGTTGGCCGACGAGGTCGGACTGCCCGCCGACGTCGTTGCCCGCCATGCGGTCGTCGTTGGGCCGGCAGGCTCGGGCAAGACGCACAGCCTGATCGTCCCCTGGATCCACGCCGCGCTGGTGGAGGGCTGGTCCGTCGTGGCAGTCGACGTCAAAGGTGACCTTCACGACGACTACCTCCGGTACAAGGACGCCAGCGGGTCGGGCGCGCTTGGCGCTCAGCTGAGGCGCTGGGACTTCACCGATCCGCGCCGCTCCACGCCGTGGGAGTGGACCGCGGAGCTGCACGACGACGCGCGCATCGACGCGGCCATCACGGCTCTCCTAGGACGGCGCGCGGAGCAGTCGAGCACCGACCCGTTCTTCTACCGCCGTGACTACCGCACCCTGCGTGGCCTGCTGCTCTTCGCCTACGCGACGCTGCCCGACTGCCGGACGGCCGGTGACCTGGTTCGTGCGCTCGAGAACGACGCCGAGCTCGAGCGGCTCGTGCTCGCCAGCCCACGCGCCCCCGGCGCAGCGGACCTGCTCGCCGCGCTGCGACACGCGGGGACCGAGTACGCAAAGGTGATCAGCGGGGTCGTCGCGGCGCTGTCGCCGCTCGACACGCCGGCCGTCGAGACGGTCACCCGGTCGTCCACCGCGCGGCAGTCGCTCGACCTTGCGCGCACGCTCGACGATCACGGCCTGCTGGTCATCGGAGCTCCGCTGCGCGGAGGGGAGATCTCGGCGACGCTCGCGAGCCTGATGCTCAACCAGCTCGCCCAGCGGCTGTACGAGCGCTTCGGATCGCGGCAGCGCCCGGTGCTGCTGGTGATCGACGAGGCGCCTCAGATCGTCGACCGTGTCGACGTCGCGCAGCTGATGGAGGTGTCGCGCTCGGCGGGCGTGGGCGTGGTGGTCGCGATGCAGGACGTCGCGCAGATCAAGGACGAGAACGACCGCTCGTCGATCCTCTCGAACGCAGCCGCCTTCACGATCCTGCCGGGCGCTAGTCCGGTTAGCGTCACGGAGTTCGGCAAGCGTCTCGGACAGCGGTTCGAGCGCACCGCGGGCCTCACCATGAGCAGCCGGGTCATGGGGGGCTCCGCCCCGACCCAGACCTTCGGGACCGAGGCGGTCCCGGTGCTGCGCGAGCGGGAGATCATGCATCCCCCCTTCGGCAGCCGCGCCGCGGTGGTCCACGTGAAGGCCGCGGAGCTCGGGGTGACCGCCAAGCCGTTGCTCGTCGACATGCACCGCGACGCCTGATCGCGCCGAGACCATGCGACCCAGTGCATCCGACGCCCAGGACCCCGAGCTGCCCGAGACCGAGGGCGTGGTGGAGATCCCGCTCGAAGACGCGGCGCCCGACGACGAGGTGCTGGCAGCGCTGGCCCGGATCGAGACGCGCCTGGCCGAGAACGAGCGCCTGATCGGTCGGCAGGCCGACATCGCGACGAAGCTGCACGCCGAGAACCAGACGTTGCGCGGCGGCGAGCTGCGCACGGCACAGGCGGCACTCGTCACGAGCGTGATCCGAGTCCACGACGACGTCCTCCAGATGGCGGCGGTGGAGACGGAGCCGGAGCGGCGGCGCGACCTCGAGCTGGTCGCCGACATGCTCGCCGACGCGCTCGCCCGGACCGGCGTCGATGCCGCGACGGCGGCTGTGGGCGAACCCTTCGACGGCACCCGCCACCGGATCGCGGAGGTTCGGGAGACCTCCGACCCGGCGGCCGACCGAACCGTCGCGGCCGTCCTGCGCACCGGATTCGCCTGGACCGACGGCACGACGGTGCGCGCCAGCGAGGTCGTCGTCCACCGGCACGTGCCGCGCGGCGACGACGAAGCCGCCGACCAGAACGACTGAAACCCAACCAGCGAGGCAGAGGAATGGACGCCAACAAGACAGTCTGGGGCATCGACCTCGGAACCACCTACTCGTGCATCTCGCGAGTGGACGAGAACGGCTATCCGGTCGTGGTCAACAACCTCAAGGGGATGCCGACGACCCCGTCGGTCGTGCTCTTCGCCGCCGCCGACAACATCGTCGTCGGCGACGCGGCCAAGGACGAGATGCAGCTCACTCCGGATCTCGTCTGCGAGTTGGTCAAGCAGAACATGGGGACGCCGGACTGGGCGTTCCGCGCCCAGGGGTCGGACTGGCGCGCGCAAGAGGTCGCCTCGTTCATCCTCAAGGAGCTCGCGCGCAGCGCCGAGCAGGCGACCGGCACGCCGGTCGAGGAGGTCGTCATCACGGTGCCCGCGTACTTCGGCATCGCCGAGCGGGAGGCGACGATGGCCGCCGGCAAGATGGCCGGTCTCGAGGTCAAGGACATCCTCAACGAGCCGACCGCGGCGGCGTTCAGCTATGGGTTCGCCCAGACGGGCGGCGACTCGGAGACGGTGCTCGTCTACGACCTCGGCGGCGGCACCTTCGACGTGACCGTCATCCGGCTCGAGCCAACCGAGAGCGGCGGCAACAGCATCCGTGTGATCGCCACCGGCGGCGACGACCGGCTCGGTGGGGCGCTCTGGGACGCACGGCTCGTCGAGCTGCTCGCGAAGCGGTTCGTCGAGGAGGCGCCGGACGCGATGGATCCGCTCGACGATGCCGTCGCGTCCGCGGACCTGCGCCTCAAGGCCGAGGAGATCAAGATCGGCCTGACCAGCCGCGAGTCGCACTCGGAGCTGATCGTCGCCGGCACCGACCGCGCCAAGGTGACGATCACCCGCGAGGAGTTCGAGGCAGCGACGCGCGACCTGCTCGAGCGGACGGTCGAGTTCACGCGCGACACGCTGGCGGCGGCCGAGGCCGCCGGCGCCGGCGAGATCGACCGCGTGCTGCTCGTCGGCGGCTCGAGCTTCATGCCGGCGGTTCCCGCCCGGCTGGCCGAGGCGTTTCCCGGTTGGAACCCGGAGCTGCAGGACCCGAACCAGGCGGTCGCCAAGGGCGCCGCGCTCGCGGGGCTCCAACAGGCCGTGATCGAGCTCGCCTCGCCGGACGGAAACGGCGCTAGTGACGACGGGACGCGCACGCCCCCCGACACCGAGAAGGTGAGAGAGATCGCCGAGGCGATGAACCTGAGCACGGGCATGGTGACGAAGCTCGCCAGCACCGAGTTCACGAACGTCTGCTCGCGGGCGTTCGGCGTGCGAGTCGTGCGTGAGGGCGCGGACCGGGACAACATCCGCGACCCCGAGGACTACATCGTCGACCACATCATTGCCCCAAACACCCCGCTGCCGCTTACCGGGCGGGAGGAGGGACGCGAGCAGACCTACTTCACCTTGCACGACAACCAGAGCTCGGTCGACTTGCAGATCTGGGAGCAGAACAGCCGCGAGCCGTCCGGCGACGTGGCCGCGAACAAGTTCGTCGAGGCAGGGCTGTTTGAGATGACGCGCGCCTACCCGAGTGGCACGCCGATCAAGGTGGCGCTGGGCATGGAGGGGAACGGCACGCTTCGCCTCCGCGCGACCGACGTCGACGGCCGCGAGAGGGAGTTCATCGCACAGTCCGATGGCGCCGTCATGACGCAGGAGCAGATCGCCGAGAGCACCGCCAAGGTGCAGGCGATGTCGCTCGCCGAGTAGCGCCTCACGATGCTCCCGTTCGACCCCGGCAAGTACCTGGCCGAGACGCTCAAGCCGTACGCGACAGGCGTTCGGCCGGGTCTGCCGGACCTCTTCGAGCGCTACCTGCTCGAGCCAGGCGATGACGATGAAGGCGACATCGCCATCCGCCTCGCCGACGTGAAGGCGCTCTGGGACAAGAGCCTCGAGCACGCACGCTATGGCGACCTCGTCCGCGCCCTCGCCGACGCGCACGAGGACGCCGAGATGGTGCTCGGGGACCCGAACGAGCGCAAGCGGCTCCGCGACGAGCTGCAGCGGTCGCGCGCGAAGGCCGACGCGGCCGCCGAGCAGGCGATCGGCGACTGGCGAGCGCTGCTGGCCGAGTACGTCGAGTCCGGCGGCCTGACTCCGGCGACGCGGGCGTCGCTGGAGCGGATCGCGGCCAACCGGGGGCTCGACGCCGGGCTGGTACGCAGCGAGCTCGACGCGGCGCCGGAGGCCGCGCCACCGCCGGTGATGGACGCCGACACGCGGCGCCAGATCCGCAAGGCGCTCCAGGACCTGGCACGCCTGGTGGGCGAGGAGCGGCTCTCGCTCAGCCTCTTCCACGCGATCGGCCTCGACGGGATCACCGAGGACGTCGCCGTCGTCCGCCGCCAGTGCGAGCAGGTCGACGCCCAGAACCGCGCACGGACATTGGGCCAGACGGCCACGACCTACAAGACCGTGCTCGCGCTCGTCCGCCTGCATCTGATCGACGCCGACCCCCGCGCGTATGTCGAGGGCTTGGTCCGGGACATCGGCGCGGACATGGAGTTCGAGGTCGCGCGCTCGGCGACCGACCGCGTGATCGACCCGGCCGAGGCCGAGGCGCTGCTGCGCGACGCGATGCGGCGCGGGTTGACCGACGAGCTCGCGCGAGAGCTGATCGCCGACCTCGCGCGCGACCACGGCGCCCGGCTGGAGGTGGCGGGCGAGGCGATCGACTACATCGCCTGCCCGGCTTGCAACGCACCGCACCCGCGACCGTCTGGCCCCGACGCGTGCGCGCGCTGCGGGACCGCTCTGTTCATCGACTGCCGCACGCCTGGTTGCGGGGCACGCAACGACGCGACGGCGTCGCGCTGCCGCTCCTGCGACGCCGACTTGTTCGCCGTCGCCGAGGCGACGCGGCGCCTGGCCGCGATCCCGCAGGCGCTGCGCGAGGGCCGGGTCGGCTGGGCGTCCGAGGAGCTCGGCGACATCCGCCGCGCGCTCGGCGAGGACGCGATCCCCTCAGCGCTCGGCGCCGACGTCGCGCGCGCGTCGGCGGCGGCGCAGGCGGCGTGGGCAGAGGCGGAGCAGGCGATTGCCGCCCGCCACCTCTACGCGGCGCGCCGGCAGCTGCGCGAGCTCGACCGCGTCGCGAGGGACCTGCCGGGCCCTGGCGGCGACCTCGCGGCCACGCGGCTGGCGGAGGTCGAGCGCCGCCTCGCCGACGTCGACCGCGCACTCGCCCGCGCGCGCACCGCGACCGGGAACGACCGCGAGACGGCGCTCTGCGAGGCGATCGCGATCGCCGAGGACTGCGACGAGGCCGCGGCCGCCCTCGAGACGATCCCGCCGCAGCCGCCGGGAGCGCTGGCCGTCGAGCTGGCCGCGGGCGGGCCACTCGTCTCCTGGCAACCCTCGGAGACGGCGGCGGCGCGCTACCTGGTCACCCGTCACGCCGGCGGCGAGCAGGCGGCTGTCGCCACGACCGACGGCACCCGCTGCGAGGACCGCGACGCGCCGACCGGCGCGAAGGTTCACTACCAGGTGGCGACTGTCCGCGGACGGGCGCGGTCGGAGCCGCGCCGGTCGGAGCCGCTGCTGGTGGCGCACGAGGTGCGCGACCTCGCCGTCCAGGAGGGCGACGGCGAGGTGCGGCTCGCCTGGCAGCCGCTGCCGGCGACAGCGCGCGTGCTGGTCCACCGGTCGGCGGACGGCGTCGCCGGATCGGTCGAGCTGGCCGGCGGCCGCGCCGGGCTCGTCGACGGCGACGTCGAGAACGGCCGCCGCTACGCCTACCGCGTGTCGGTCGAGTACGACGGCCGCCACGAGACGCCCGGCGTGACCGCCTACGCCCAGCCCGCGCCGCCACCCGAGGGCATCGAGACGCTCGAGCTGAAGGCCGAGGCCGCCGGCGTCCGGATCGGCTTCGCGCCGCCGCCGCACGGAGCCGTCACGGTCCTCCGTTGCGACCGCGACCCTGAGACCGAGCCGGGCGAGCGGCTCGATCCGGCGGCACTCGACGACCTCGGCCGGCGCCTGCGGACCGAGCCGAGCGGAGCGGTCGACACCACCCCCGAGGGGGTCTGCTGGTACCTACCGGTCACGCTCGCCGGTGGCCTGGCAATCGCCGGACAGGCGATCCGCCACCTCGCGCTGCCAGCGATCGAGAGCGTCTCGCTGACCGAGGCGGCGGGCCAGTTCAGGCTCACCTGGGAGTGGCCGGAGGGGGTCCGCTTGGCGAAGGTGGTGTGGCGCCGCGACCGTCAGCCGCACGCATCGGACGAGGACGGTTCCGAGAGCGCCTGGGTGCGGCTGGGCGAGTACCGCGACCACGGCGGCTTCACGATCGAGGCCGGGCCGGCCGGCAGCGGGTCGCTGTTCGCGGCGGTCGTCGCGGGACTGCGCACCGACGGCGGGCTGATGGCCAGCTCGGCGATCGCCAAGGGCGCGCGGGCGGCGATCCGCTCGGCCGCCAAGACCGACCTCACCTACGCCATCCGGCGCGTCGGCATGCGCAAGCGGCGGCTGGAGGTAGAGGTCGAGGCGCCAACCGGGCTGGCCCCGCCGCGGATGGTGCTGATCGCTCGCAGCGGCGACCTGCTGCCGCGCAGCGCGGCCGAGGGAGAGGTGCTCGCCCACCTCGGCGGCGACGCTCCGCTGAGCTCGTCGGTCGATCTCGGCGGTCGCGAGCGGCCGTTCGCCGTGCGCCTGTTCCTCGAGGCGTCGAGCTCCAGCGAGCGCTTCCAGGTCTCCGACCCGGGCGCCGACCAGCTGGTGGTGCGCTGACCGATGGCACGCGCGCACGAGATCCTCTGCCCTTACTGCTTCAAACGCTGGTCAACGCGGGTCGCGGCGTTCCGCTGCACGAGCCGCGACGCCGAGCATGGCGATCGCGTGGTCACCCACACTGGACGCCTTGGCCGCGCGTTCGCGGTCAAGCCTGGCAAGCCCGTCCGCTGCGACTGCGGCGCGCCGACACGGCGGGTCTGCCCGGAGTGCCACGCGAACCTGCCGCAGCGCTTCGCCGACGCGCCGAGCCGGTCGCTGGCGCTGATCGGTACCAAAGCGTCGGGCAAGAGCCACTTCATCGCCGTGGTCCTGCACGAGCTCGAGCATCGCGTCGGCCCGCGCTACCGAGGCTCGCTGACTGCGCTCGACGACGCGACCCGCGACCGCATCGACCGCGACCTGCATCCGCGCCTCTACGAGCACGGAGTCGTTCTCGACGCGACCCGCAGTGCACGCGGCGCGGCCGCGACCAGCGAGCCGCTGGTGACCCGGCTGACGGTCGCGGGCGAGGCGAGCAACCTCGTCTTCTTCGACGCGGCCGGCGAGGACCTCCAGAGCCTCGAGGTGCTGGAGCGCGAGGGACGCTACGTGACGCAGCCCGACGGACTGATCCTGCTCGTCGACCCGCTGCAGATCGCGGCGGTGCGCGACGAGCTCGCGGGCGTGGTCGAGCTGCCCGAGGCGACCGCCGACGTCTACACGATGCTCGGCCGGCTCGGCGGGATGATCCGCGAGGCGCGCGGCATCGCGCCCGGCAAGCCGATCGACGTCCCGCTGGCGATCGCGATCTCGAAGGTCGACGCGCTCGCCGGATTGCTCCCGCCGAACCACCCGGTGTTCGCGCTGCCGCGCCACGACGGCTCGTTCGACCGCGACGTCGCCCGCGACATCAGCGAGGCGATGCGGGCGGAGGTCGTCGGCTGGGTCGGCGAGCGGCTCGACACCCATCTGCGCGAGGAGTTCGCCGACTACGCCTTCTTCGGCGTCTCGGCGCTCGGCGCGAGCCCGGTCGACGGCCGCCTGCAGAACGGGGTCGCGCCGCTGCGAGTCGAGGACCCGGTCCTCTGGCTGCTCGACGAGTGGGGGGCGTTGCCGCGGTGAGCCACGGGCAGGCGTTCCACACCTCGTGCCGGGCCGGCTTGAGCGGGACGGCCGGGTTCCAGGTCAACGCGGCGACCGCCGACCTCGACCGTGCCCAGCTCGCGGCGATGGTCGCCTCCCACGCCCGCTACGACGCGCCGCGCGACCTGCCGTTCGAGCCGACGCCGGAGGAGATGCGCGCCTTCCCGGTCGCCCTGCGGATGACGGTCGTGCCGGACGTTGGGCCGGTGGTGTCGCGCACGGCTTACGTGGGTCGCGAGTATCGCGGCGCCGATGGCGCGCCGGACGAGGGGCGCTTCGGGAACTACTTCTGCCACATGATCGTCGGACAGCCCGGCGGCGACGCCTTCGACGGGCTCTACGCGGCGGAGCTGTGGGACGCGCAGCACTGGACCACGGACGAGTCGCCGAGCCAGAGCCTGCCGGCACTCGACCGGCTCGCTCCGGGCCCGCTCGAGCGCGTGCTGGAGGCGGTCGCCACAGCCCCCGACGGTGTCGCGGCGGCGGTGCTCGACGGGGCCTTCAAGGCGCTCCAGGACGGCCCGCCGCTGCTGATCGTCGACCCCGACGTCAGCCGAGCGGCCACGTGGATCGGGTGGATCACGTTCGCGCTGCCGGCCTCGCGAGCGGGGGAGCTGACGTTCAGCACCTTCGAGGGCCGGCCACACGATGTCCGCGATCTGCACGCGATCGTCACGACCCCGTCCTGTGACGGGGCGACGTCCGGCGCCCAGATCACGCGTGTCGACGTCACCCAGCCGGCTGGCGCCAGACCGAGCCTCTACGCGCGCGCCGCTACGCAGCTCGCCGCGGCCAGCGCCGACGCGCTCGCCGGTGCGGTCCGCCAGGTCGGTGACGGCGACCTGACCGCGGCGGGCGCACGGCTGGCGATCGCCGGCGAGGTGACCGAGCTCGTCGGCGACGACGATCTCGGCGCGGTGCTCGCCGAGCTGCTCGCCGCGACGGCCGCCGGGGAGGTCGAGACGGCGAGCGCGGCCGCCGCACAGATCCCCCCGGCGCCGGAGGCCGACCGGCGTCACCTGGGCGCCTGGAGCGAGCTGCACCGCGCGGCCCGCGACGCATCGAACCCAGCGGGGCGCGAGCTCGCATCGGTCGCGCTCGCGCGACTCACGGCGCACATCGACGCTCCGCTCGAAGAGCTCGCCCAGGTGCCGCCGTCGGCGCCGACCCAGCCGACGGTGAGCGGGATCGGGAGCTGGCTGCGCGCGACCGAGGCGGCGCGCGGGACGGACGCGGTAGGCCACCTGCTGGCGGTCGGCGTGCGACTCGGCCTGATCGGCCTGAACGTGGTGGTCGACGAGCGGGTTGCCGCGGTGGCCGCCGCGGAGCTGGACCGTCCCGGCGTGCTCGCCACGCTCGCCACCAGCCGAGCGGCCTGTCGAGCGATGCGCGAGCGGGCCGGGCAAGAGCGCACGTTCGCCGCCGTCGCGGCCTGGGAGCAGCTGCGAGTGGTCGCCGCCCCCGCGGAGCTGCCGGCGGCGGCGGCCGAGCTGGCCGGGCTGGCGCAGGGATCGCGCGAGGAGGCGGCGGTGCGTGGGCTGTGGGGCGCTGCTGGCCCGACGACGCGCGAGGGGCTGGCGGCGCTGGTCGGCGCCTACCAGTCCGCCGACCGTGCCGTGCCCGCCGACGACGTCGCGCGAGCGTTCGCGGCACTGATGGCCTCGCCGCTGCCGACCCAGACACCTGCGCGCGGCGACCTCGGCCACCTGCTCACCCAGCTCCCGCGCGACGTCCGCCACCGCCCCGAGTACTACGCGTGGGCCGCCGGGCTGGTCGCGATCGACGACGCGGATGCCCTCGACGAGTGGGCGCGCCGCACCGTCGCCGCACTCGCCGCGCCCAACCGAGCGATCCCCGACGAGCGCTGGAGCGAGCTGCTGGCGATCGCCGCGGAGCGGCTGGTGACACGGCGGCGGTCGGACGGTTTCGAGGCGGCGTTCGCGCGCTTCCTCGACGGCCGGTTCCAAGACTTCCCGGCCATGGTAGGAGCCGCGCTCGCCCGCGAGCTCGCGGCGGACGCAGATCCGGCCCGGTTGGCGGCCTCGGAGTTCGCGCTCTGGACGCGTCTGCGCTCGCCGGAGGTCGATGACGAGCTCCTGCCGGCGGCGTTCGAGCCGCTCACCAAGGGCGACCGCGAGGCCGTGGCGGAGCTGCTCGGGCCCGAGCTGGCCCGCCATTGGGAGGACTGGTCGGAGCGCCATCCGCGGCGCGGCATGGTCGCGCGCGCGCTTGGCCGGCGCGGCCGGGACCGGCACGAGCGATGAGCGACGCCGCGCGCGCAGTGGCGCCACCACAAGCGATCGCGCGGGCGCGCCGGCGGATGCTCGCCCTGGGCGCCGTCCTGACCATGGCCGGTCTCGCGCTCGTGACCGCCGTCGCACTGGACGCGCAGGATGCCGGCGAGCGGCTGGAGGCGCTTGGAGCGCTCGCCGCTCCGGTCATCGGCCTGGCCGGAGCGGTGGCGATCGTGGCGATGGTTCCCGCGAGCCTGGTGGCGGGCGCCGCCGGCTATGCGCTCGGCGTCGCCGGCGGAACCGTGACGGCGCTGGCGGCGGTCACCGCCGGCGCGGTCGCCTGCGCATGGCTCGGCCGCCTGGTCGGCACGCCGGCGGCGAGCACGGCGTTCGGAGAGCGCGTCGAGCGGCTTGCCGGCTGGGTGTCGGCGCGGCCGTTGCGCGCGGTCGTCAGCTCGCGGCTGGTGCCCGGGCTGCCGTTCGGCGCGACCAGCTACGCGATCGGCTTCACCGCGATCCCGGCACGTGCCGTCGCGATCGGGACGGCGGTCGGCTTCGCGCCCCGCTGCTTCGCCTATGCGGCGCTCGGCGGCTCGCTGCGCGACCTCGGGTCGCCGGAGGCGCAGGTCGCACTCGCGGCAAGCGCGGCGCTGGCGGTGGCGGTCGTCGTCGGGCCGCGAATCGTTTTCGGAAGAGCTAACCCGGCTGAGCGCCGGGCTGGAAGGGAGGGTCCTGATGGATGAGTTGATCGGCTTCTTCTTCATGGCGATGCTGGTGATGATCGCCCTGTTCATCGCCGGCATGATGGCGGCAGTCGGCGCGGTCGTCGGCAGCGCGATCGTCGGGCTTGGCGGGACGTGGGAGTTCCTACGGTCGGCCGGGCAACGGATCGCGACGCGCGGCGGCGAGGATCGCCGGCCGCTCGACCCGGAGCCAGCTTTCGAGCTGTACGTGGCGGGCCAGCTCAGCCGAGACCTGCGCAGCGCCGGCACGGACGCCTGGGAGTCGATGCAGCGGCTGCGCGCGCGGACGGCGGCGTTCTGGGAGGAGCACCGCGAGGGCATGACGATGCCGTTCGGCATCGGAGCGCTCGTCGGCGGCTTCGTCGGCGTCGCGCTCGGCGCGCTGGTGGCCGCGGTGCTGACGTTGCCGGTGCTGATCGTCGCCGGGGTCGTGATCGTCGGCGCCTGGATGATGATCGGCGTCCTGCGCGCCGCCGAGGCGGTTCGGCGAAAGCTGCGGCGCACCAGCTACGAGTGTCCCGTCGACCACGAGCGGTTCCCGCTGCCGGTCTACGTCTGTCCGAGCTGCGGGGCCGAGCACCGCCGCCTGGTGCCGGGACGCTGGGGGATCGTCAAGCGCGAGTGCCGCTGCGGCTCGGTCGCGCTGCCGACGATGGTCCTCAACGGCCGCCAGCGCGTGCCGCAGCGCTGCCCGTCCGGGCACCCGATGGCCGGGATCATCGGCTACGCCGAGATGCTGCGGATCGCGCTCGTCGCCGGCCCGCGGGCCGGCAAGTCGACCTTCCTCGCCGGCGCGCTGCACGAGCTCGACGCGCTGTCGAGCGACGGCAAGCTGGCGCTCGCGGTCGTCGACGACAGCCGCAAGGACTTCGACGCCGCGCTCGACGACCTCGAGCACGGTCGCCTGCCGGCGAAGACCCAGGTCGGCGCCAATCCGGCGCTCGTGGCGGAGGTGCAGGGCGAGGGCCGCTCGCGGGTGCTGTCGCTCTACGACGTCGCCGGCGAGTCCTACACCGGTGAGGACGAGATCCGCGACCTGCGCTTCCTCGAGGTTCCCAGCGGCCTCGTGTTGCTCGTCGACCCGCTCTCGCTCGACCGTCTGGCAACCGACCGTCAGGACGAGATCGCCGCGCTCGAGGACCGGCTGCGGCCGTCGCCGACCCAGCCGATCCGCGTGCTCGAGCGCACCGTGGAGGCGCTCCAGGCCGCCGGCGCCCCGCTCGACAAGCTGCCGGTCGCGATCGTGGTCGCGAAGTCGGACGCGCTCGGCATCGGCGACGAGATCGCCGCCCTGCGCGAGACCGAAGGAGACCGCGCCGTGCCAGCGTGGCTCGAGCGCCACGGCGGCGGCAACTTCGTCCGCGCCGTCGAGGACGAGTTCGCCAAGGCGGGGTGGTTCTACGCGAGCGCGCTCGGTCGCACCCCCGACCCGTCCGACCAGACCTCCTTCG
>CBFGZN010000044.1:0-13851 GCA_965653255.1 uncultured Solirubrobacterales bacterium
AGCCGCCTCGGTCTACCGCGAGCTGGCTCGACTGGTCGACGCTGGGCTGATCGAGCGCGAGCGGGAGAGACGCGGCGCCGGGTTTCGGCCCGCGAAGGACTCGCCACTCTACGAGCCCATGCGCGAACTGCTGGAGCGCACGATGGCCGTCGAGCCTCAGCTGACGCGCGCACTCGCGACGATCGATGGGATCGAGGCCGCGGCGATCTTTGGATCCTGGGCCGCGCGCAAGCCGAGCGGGGGCAGCGACATCGACCTGCTCGTGGTGGGAAGCATGGACCGCGGTGAACTGCTGGCCCGCGTCAAGAGAATCGAGGGCTTGGCCGGGCGCGAGATCGACGTGACGGCCTACGACCGAGCGGAGTACGAGCGCCGGCGTGAGGAGGGATCGGGATTCCTCCGAACGGTCCTTCGAGGCCCACTCGTTCTACTCGTCGGAGACCCCCGGTGACGCGAGCCAAGGCGCAGCGCGTCGAGCCTGACAGGGCCGCCGCCGCCGAGGCGGTCGACGGCGCGTGAGCGACATGGGCGCGGTAGTCGAGCTCGATGGTGTCGAGCGCCGCTACGGCGAGCGGGTGGCGCTGTCTGGGGTGACGGTGCGGCTGGAGGCTGGTCAGACGCTGGCGGTGCTGGGGTCGAACGGGGCGGGGAAGACGACGCTGCTGCGGGTGCTGGCGACGCTGCTGCGGCCGCACGCAGGGGTGGCGCGCGTGCTGGGGCATGAGCTACCGGGCAAGGCGTGGGAGGTGCGCGGGGGGATCGGTTACCTCGGCCACGACCCGCTGCTCTACCGCGAGCTGACGGGGCGCGAGAACCTGCGCTACCACGCGGACTTGCACGGCGTCGCGCATGCGCGTGTAGAAGAGCGTCTGGAGGCGGTGGGGATGGCGCGGCGGGCCGACGATCCGGTCCGCGACCTTTCGAAGGGGATGGTGCAGCGCCTGGCGGTCGCGCGGGCGACGCTCCACGACCCGGCGCTGCTGCTGCTCGACGAGCCGCGGGCGAATCTCGACCCGGCGGCGAACGAGGCGCTCGAGCCGCTGATCGGAAGGGCGTCTGGGAAGACGCGCGTGCTCGTCACCCACGACGTCGAGGGTGGGCTGGCCGAGGCCGACGTGGCGCTCGGGCTGCGTGGTGGCAAGCAGGCGTTCTGTCGGCCAGCAGGAGAGGTCGATGCGACTATGGCGCGGGGGCTGTACGCGTGATCCGCACCGCCCGCGCGATCCTGCGCAAGGACCTGGCGATCGAGTTGCGGACGAAGGAGTCCGTGCCGGCGATGACGCTGTTCACGGTCACCGTGTTCGTGTTGTTCCACTTCGGGCTCGATCGTGACTCGCTGGAGGGAGACCTGGCGTCGGGTGTGCTCTGGGTGACGCTGCTGCTCGCTGCGGTGATCGGGGTGACGCGCCTGTTCGCGATCGAGCGCGAGCAGGGCGGGATCGACGGGCTGCTGTTGGCGCCGGTCGACCGCACGGCGCTCTGGCTCGCCAAGGCGGCGGCGCTCTTCCTCTACCTGACGCTGCTCGAGCTGGTGGCGATTCCCGCGTTCGCGCTGTTCCTGCTCGGACCCGACCTGCTGCCCGCGCTGCCGGTGCTGATCACGATCCTGCTGGCGGCGAACATCGGCCTGGCGGCGATCGGCGCGCTGGTGTCGGCGCTCGCCGCCGAGACGCGCGCGCCGGGGCTGATCGTGCCGCTGCTGCTGCTCCCGCTGGTCGTTCCCGTGCTGATCTCCGCCGCCTCGGCGAGCGAGCCACTGCTGCGTGGCGACCAGGCCGCCGAGGATCTGGGCCGCTGGCTGGGACTGCTGAGCCTCTACGATGTGGTCTTCGTGCTGATCGCCGTCGCCGTGTTCGACTTCCTCCTGGACGACTAGGTGTATTCCAAGGGCCTCAAGCCACTGTCGATCGCCACCGTCCTAATGGTGGCGCTGTCGCTCGCGCTCGTCTTCTTCTACGCGCCGCTCGACGCCGACCAGGGCTTCGTCCAGAAGATCTTCTACGTCCACGTGCCGCTGGCGATCGTCGCGTTGTGCGGCTTCGTCGCTGGCGGGATCATGGCGATCCAGTTCCTGCGCACCGGCGACCGCTCGTGGGATGCGCGCTCCTACGTCGCGATCCACATGTCGATCATCTTCGGGACGATCGTGCTGATCACCGGCGCGATCTGGGCGAAGGCGGCGTGGGGCCACTGGTGGGTCTGGGACGAGCCGGTGCTGGTCTCGTTCCTCGTCGTCTTCCTGCTCTACTGCGTCTACTACCCGCTGCGCTTCTCGATCGAGGACCCGGACCGCCAGGCGCGCTACTCGTCGGTGTTCGCGATCGCGGCGGGCGCGTTCGTGCCGATCAACTTCGCCGCCGTGCGGATGGCCGAGGCCTTTACTCACCCGCGCGTCTTGTCGCAGACGGGTGGCTCTTTGCCAGGTGACATGCGCTTGACGTTCCTCGTCTGCATCGCGGCTGTAACGCTGTTGTTCGTGACGATGTGGAAATTGGAGCTGACCGGCAAGCACGCGTCGATGCAGCTGAAGCGGCTGCGGCGCCAGCTCGAGGCGAAGGCAGCCGCCTGATGCCCGCGCTGCCGCTCGACGAGGCGGGCAAGTACGTCGCCGGGGCGTACGTCGTCTTCTTCACGCTGATCGTCCTCTACGTGGCGATCATCAGCGCGAAGATCGCGCGGATCGATCGCGAGCTGACCGAGCTGGTCGAGATCGCGGAGCGCGACGACGGGGCCGCGCCGCCGGCCGCCGGCGACACCACGGCCGGGCCGCACGGCGAGCCGGTCGCCGGGGTCGACCCCGAGCCGCGCGACGGGGAGCCGGTCGCATGAGCGGCGAGCTGCTCGCGCTCGGGGTGTCGCACAAGACGGCGCCGCTCGAGTTGCGCGAGCGGCTCGCGCTGACCGAGGGCCGCGCCGCCGCGGTGCTCGCGGAGCTGACCGCCCACGAGGAGATCCACGAGGCGGTCGCGATCTCGACTTGCAACCGCACCGAGCTCTACCTCGTCGCGACCGACCCGGTTGCCGCGGAGAGCGCCGCGCTGGCCGTGCTGGCGCGCCAGGCCGAGACCCGACCGACCGAGCTCGCCGACTCGCTCTACGCGCTGCGCGACCTCGACGTCGCCCGCCACCTCTTCTCCGTCGCCGCGGGACTCGACTCGATGATCGTCGGCGAGGCCGAGATCCAGGGCCAGGTCAAGCGCGCCTACGAGCTCGCGCTCGTCGAGGGGATGACCGGCCCGATCGCCAACCGTCTCTTCCGCGACGCGCTCGCCGCCGGCAAGCGCGTACGGACCGAGACCGGCGTTGGGCGGTCACGCGTGTCCGTCGCAAGCGTTGCCGCCGAGCTCGCTGCGCGTGGCTTGATCGGGAAATGTCCGGCTGGTGGCGATGCGGGTCAGCTCTCGGACCGCCGCGTGCTCGTGATCGGCGCTGGCGAGCAGGGCGAGCGGACAGCGCAGGCGCTGAAGGACCGCGGCGCGCACGCCGTCTTCGTCGCGAACCGCCGCTACGACCGCGCGCTCGGGCTGGCCGAGCGCTACCAAGGGTCTGCCGTCCCACTCGACGAGCTCCCCGCCGAGCTTGCGCAGGCCGACATCGTCGTCAGCTGCACGTCGTCGCCGCACCAACTCGTCGGCCGCGAGGAGCTGGAGCTGGTGCTCGCCGGCCGTACTGATCAGCCGCTGGTGGTCATCGACATCGCCGTTCCGCGCGACATCGACCCGTCGGTGCGCGACCTGGCCGGCGTAACGCTCTACGACATGGACGACCTCGAGCAGGAGGTCGCGCGCAACATCTCGGTGCGCGAGGCGGAGGCCGAGCGGGCCCGCGCGCTGGTCGACGCCGACGTCGAGCGGTTCGAGGGCTGGCTCGCGAGCCTCGAGGTGCTGCCGACGATCCGCGGGCTGCGCGAGCGCGCCGACGCGATCGTCGAGCAGGTGCTCGCCGAGAACGCGCCGCGCTGGGAGTCGCTCTCCGATGCGGATCGTGAGCGAGTTGCCGCAATGAGTCGCGCACTTGTTGCACGGTTGTTCCACGAGCCGACGATGCGGCTGCGCGACGGGGCCGAGGACGAGTCCTCATACATGCACGTCGCCGTGCTGCGCGAGCTGTTCGGGCTCGACGCCCCGCCGGCGCCGCTCGACGACGAGCAGCCGTCGGCGGACGTCACCGAGCTCGACTCGCGCCGCCGCCGGCGCGGCTGAGCACGCTCCGCCTTGGCCCTCCGAATCGGAACCCGCGGTAGCGCCCTTGCCGTCGCCCAGGCGACCGGAGTCGCGCGCTCGCTGGAGGCGTTCGGCGCCGAGGTCGAGCTGATCGAGATCAGGACGTCTGGCGACGAGACCGCCCCACAGCCGGTGACCGAGGACAAGGCGCGCTTCGTCAAGGAGCTCGAGCAGGCGCTGCTGGCCGGCGAGATCGACCTCGCGGTCCACTCGGCGAAGGACGTCCCGAGCGAGCTGCTCGACGGGCTCGAGATCGTCGCCGTGCCGGAGCGCGCCGACGCGCGCGACGCGCTCTGCCTGGCACCGCATCTAACGGCGCCCGAGCCGAGTCCGCACAGCCTCGCCGCCCGTCCGCTCGACCCGCTGCCCGACGGCGCGGTCGTCGGTACCGCCAGCCTGCGCCGCCGCGCCGAGCTGCTGGCACTGCGCCCCGACCTCCAGATCCGCGAGCTGCGCGGCAACGTCGACACGCGGCTGGGCAAGCTCGCCGCGGGCGAGTTCGACGCGATCGTCCTCGCCGCCGCCGGCCTCGCCCGGCTCGGCCGCGACGACGAGGGCATCCCGCTCGCCGAGCTGTCGCTGGTCCCGGCCGCCGGCCAGGGCTGCCTCGCGCTCGAGGCGCGCGGCGACGACGACGCCACCCGCAAGCTCGCCAGCCGCCTCACCGATCCCCACGCCTTCGCCTGCGTGACCGCCGAGCGAACGCTCGTCATGGTGCTCGGCGCGACCTGCAACACGCCGGTCGGCGCCCACGCAACGATCGTCAACCACTCCTTAATCGAGCTCAACGCCTTCGTCGGCACCCCCGACGGCAAGCAGTGGGTCCGCGACGACGTCCGCGGGACGGCCGAGGACCCCCGCTCAGTCGGCCTCGACGCCGCCAACCGCCTAACCGCCGCCGGCGCGCCCGAAATCCTGGCCGCCGCCGAGGCGTACGCAGGTCAGAACTAGAACTGCTTTAGGCGAAGGCTGGAACTCCCGGACTTACAAAGGACGGAACTCGAACTGACCGTCCTTCGGCAACATGTCTGGTGTGGCGACGTTGACCCGGATGCCGAGAATCTCCGACGCTTCGCGACCGAACGCGACGAGATCGAGCAGGGTGCGCCCAGGCTCCAGCTCGACGAGCAGGTCGACGTCGCTGTCGGGACGCGCCTCCCGCCGCGCGACGGAGCCGAACACCCGGACATCGCGTGCACCATGGCTCTGCGAGGCGTCGAGGAGGGCGCGGCGCCGTTCCCGCAAGCGGCGGATGTGCGGAGAGGCCTCCGGCTGATGGTCCACAGGCTCGACGCTCAATACGACGCGGCGACCACAAGCGTCGAGCAGCCGCTCGAGCGTGGCGAGAGTCGGGATCGAGGCGCCACTCTCATAGCGCGCGATTGCTGGTTGCGAGGTTCCCGCAAGCCGGGCAAGCTCTCGCTGTGAGAGTGCCGCCGAGCTACGGCCATCGCGGATGAGGGTCGCGGCATCCATACCGCGCGCCATGATACCTGTTTAGATATCACCTGATGAATGGGATCGTCTACCTCGTCGGGGCAGGTCCGGGAGACCCGGGGCTGATGACGCGACGGTCGCTCGAGTTGATCGCGGCGGCGGACGCCATCCTCTACGACCGGCTGATTCCGGCCGACGCGCTCGCCGGCGCGCGCGAGGGCTGCGAGCTGCGCTACGTCGGCAAGGCGCCGGGCAACGCGGCGATGAGCCAGGGGCGGATCAGCGAGCTGCTGGTCGAGCTCGGCAGCGCCGGCAAGCAGGTCGTGCGACTGAAGGGCGGCGACCCGTTCGTCTTCGGCCGCGGCGGCGAGGAGGCTGCCGCGCTGCGCGACGCCGGCATCCCCTACGAGGTCGTCCCCGGCGTGACGGCGGGGGTCGCGGCGCCCGCGTACGCCGGCATCCCCGTGACGCACCGCGGGGTCTCGACCGCAGTCGCCTTCGTGACCGGGCACGCCGCAGACGGCAGCGAGCGTGCGGACACCGGCGACGGCGCCACCCGGTCCGACGACCCAGCCGCCGCGATCGACTGGAAGGGCCTCGCCGCTTTCCCCGGCACCCTCGTCTTCTACATGGGCGTGAAGAACCTGCCGGCGATCGCCGACGCGCTGATCGCCGGCGGCCGCGACCCGGCCGAGCCGGCGGCCGTCGTGCGCCACGGCACGCTGCCGGACCAACGCACGGTGACAGCGCCGCTCGCCGACATCGCCGCGCGGACCATCGAGGCTGGGATCGCCTCCCCGGCGGTGATCGTCGTCGGACCGGCGGTCGGGCTGCGCGACACGCTCGCCTGGCTCGAGCGGCGGCCGCTGCACGGCAAGCGCGTCGCGGTCACGCGCGCCCGCGCGCAGGCGAGCGGGCTGGCGGCGAAGCTGCAGGAGCTGGGCGCCGACGTCGTCGAGACGCCGGCGATCCGGATCGAACCGCGGCCGATCGAGGGCGAGGTCGCGGGGGCGATCGACAAGCTGGACGACTACTCGCTCGTCTGCTTCACCAGCACGAACGGCGTGCGGCTGTTCCTCGCCGCGCTGTCGGCGCGCGGGATGGAGGCGCTGGCGCTCACGGGCACGACGGTCGCGGCGATCGGGCCGGGCACGGCGGCCGAGCTGGCGCGCCAGGGCGTCCACGCCGACGTCGTCCCGGAGCGATCCGTAGCGGAGGCGCTCGTCGAGGCTCTGGCCGACACGCCGGTCGAGGGCCGGAGCGTGCTGGTCGCGCGCGGCGGCGAGGGCCGCGACGTGCTGCCCGAGGCGCTGCGCGGGCGCGGCGCGGAGGTCGACGTCGTCGCCCTCTACGACACCGTCGTCGAGCCGCTGTCCGACGAGCAGCGCGCCGCGCTCGCCGAGGTCGACTACGTGACGTTCACGTCGGCGTCGTCGGTTCGCAATCTGCTGACGTCACTCGGCGCCAACCCATCAGTTGAGCGGTTTGCATCGCCTGAACAGCAGAATCATGCAGTGACCGCCAACGGGGGAGCGATCGCGGGCGCGCGGGTGGCGTCGATCGGGCCGGTGACGAGCGAGGCGGCGCGCGAGCTCGGGCTGACGGTCGACATCGAGGCGAAGAGCCACGACGTCCCGGGTCTCGTCGAGGCGCTCGTCGCCGACGCGATCGAGCACGCCGGCCCGGCAGATCGGCGAGACTCCGACACGTGACCGATAGCACCGCGCCGATCGTCTCCCTGCTCACCGACTACGGCCGCGACGACGAGTTCGTCGGGGTCTGCCACGGGGTGATCCTCGGGATCGCGCGCGACGCGCGGATCGTCGACCTCAGCCACGAGGTCCCGCGCCACGACGTGCGTCGCGGGGCGATCGTGCTGCGCAACGCGCTGCCGTACGTCGCCGCCAACGTCCACGTCGCGATCGTCGATCCCCAGGTCGGCAGCGAGCGGCGCGCGCTCGCGGTCCGCTGCGACGACGGCACGCTGCTCGTCGGCCCCGACAACGGCGTGCTGTCGCTGGCCTGGGACCGCTGCGGCGGCGTCGAACTGGCGGTCGACGTGACGCGCTCGCGATACCGACTCGAGCCGGTCTCGGCGACCTTCCACGGGCGTGACCTGTTCGCTCCGGTGGCGGCGCACCTGGCGGCCGGCGCCGAGATCGCCGAGGCCGGCGAGCCGGTCGACCCGGCGACGCTCGACCGGATCGCGCTGCCGCATCCGATCTTCGAAGAGGACGGCACCGTGGTCGCCCACGTCGTGACGATCGACGCCTACGGCAACGTCGCACTCGACCTGGCGCACGAACAACTCGCCGGCACCGGTCTGATGCTCGGCGTCACCGCCGAGGTCGAGGTCGACAGCAGCCACGGCGGCGCCGCGGTCAAGCTCGGCGGTGGCCGGATCGCCGCGCCGTTCGTCCACACCTTCGCCGACGTCGGCCCGCACGAGGCGATCCTCTACGAGGACGCTTCGCGCGCCGTCGCGATCGCGATCAACCGCGGCGACGCCGCCGCCGAGCTCGGACTGAGGCCGGACGACGAGGTTCGGCTGCGGCCGCGATGAGGCACGGGCGCGGCGAGTCCAGCACCAGCTCGACGCGAGCCGCCGGCAAGGAGCGCCGATGATCGGCGAGCTACGCATCCACCACGACGTAACCGACTCGACCAACGAGCGGGCGCGTGAGTTGGCCGGGGAGGGCGCCGCGCATGGGACGCTCGTGACCGCGGGCGAGCAGACCGCCGGCCGCGGCCGCCAGGGCCGCACCTGGACCGCCGCCCCCGGCGAGGCACTGCTGATGTCGGTGATCGTTCGCGACCTCGAGCCGCGTCACGCGCTGCTGCCGCTGATGGCGGCGCTCGCTGTATGCGAGGCGGCCGAGTCGGTCGCCCACGTGCGTTGCGAGATCAAGTGGCCAAACGACGTCTGGGTCGAGCGCCGCAAGCTGAGCGGCATCCTCGTCGAGGCCCGTCCCGCCGCGGGCTGGGCGATCGTCGGGATCGGATTGAACACCGACGTGCACGAATTCCCCGGCGATTTGCGCGCAAGCGCAACGACTCTGCACCTTTCGAGCCCCGACGTAGCGCTCGACCCGCTGCTCGCTTCGCTCGATCGCTGGCTCATCGCCGACGAGGCCGACATCCTCGCCGCCTGGCGAGTGCGCGACGCGCTGATCGGCTCACCCGTCCGCTGGCAAGACGGCGAAGGCACCGCCCGCGGCGTCGACGACACCGGCTCGCTGCTCGTAGAGACTGCCACCGGCGAGCTCGTCGCCCTCGGCGCCGGCGAGGTCCATCTCTCTCAGACCTAGAATTTCGTTCTAGAGCGAAATTCTAGGTTCGGGACTACTCGGAGTCAGCGGTCTCTGGCTTGGGCTTTGCGGGCCTGCGGCGGCGCGGTTTCTTCGCGGGGCCGTCGCCATCGGCGACCGCGTCGTTCGGGCCGCCGCCGTTCGACGCGTCGGCGCCGTTCGTGCTCGCCGCCGCGTCCTGCGGATGCTGCGCCTCGGCGGCCTTGGCGTTCGCGTCGCCGCCACCGCCTCCGCCGCCCTTCTTGCGCCGCCGGCCGGCGCGCTTGCGCTTACCCTTGGGGAAGTTGCGCAGCAGCTCGCGGGCGAGCGCAGAGGGCTTGCGGCCCAACCGCATGCGGGCGCCGTCGAGGACCTGCTGGGCCTCGGGCGTGTGCGCCAGGGCCGCGGCCAACAGCGCAGCCGACAGCCGCCGATCCTGCTTCTTCGTCGCGTGCACCAACCTCCGCGCGTTGCGCGCGTGAGCCCCGCCCGACGAGTTCACCAGCAGGCCGAGCAGCCGCTTCGTCTCGGGCCAGCGCGATACCGCGTACTCCTCGTGGACCTCGCGCGAGTACTCGGCGAGGTGCCAGATCCAGCGCGACGCCTGGTCGCGCCGGCCCATCGGCCGCTCGGCCATCGCCTGCAGCAGCGTCTTGACGCCCTCTCGGCGCTCGTCGCGCTGCCAGCCGCCGACGATCTCGACCGCGACGTCGAACGCCTCCGGGTCTTTGATCTGCCCGATCTCCTGCAGCGCGCGGACGCGCAGCTGCGAGTTGCGGTTGCGCTGCAGGCACTCGATCAGGAAGCGGCGGCGCAGCTCGCCGGTCGAGTCGAAGTGCAGCATCGCCTTCGCGCGGCGCCAGTTGTTCGACGCGACGCGCGCGCCGGCCAAAGCGGCCCACGCATGCTGCTCGCCCCACGACAAGTGCTCGACAGCGATCCGCCAAAGCTCGCGCTCGAAGACCTGCGCGCGCCGCTCGTCGTTGTCGGTCACCGGGACGACGCGGCGCTCGACGCGCAGCCGTCGCCCGCGCCCACGCCGCACCGGCCCAACGACGATCGCGCCGCCGCGGTAGACGTCGCGGTCGAGCAGCGAGTGCAGCGTCACGACCGGGTCGTCGTTGGTCGTCGCGGGGTGGACGAAGTCGACGACGATCCCCGCCTCCTTGCCCTGCTGGCGGCGCGTCACCCGGCCGACGCGCTGCTGGTAGATCCGCTTCGAGGCGGTCGGCGCGAGGTGCAGGCAGACGGTCGCGCGCGGCGAGTTCCAGCCCTCGGCGAGCAGCTGCGCGTTGACCAGCACGTCGACCTTGCCGAGCTCGTAGTCGGCGAGGATCCGCGTCAGCTCGCGCTTCGGCGTCTGGCCGGAGACCGCCTTCGCCTTGATCCCCTGGGCGACGAAGGCGTCGGCCACGTTGTGCGCGTGCGCGACGCCGGCCGAGTAGACGACGCCGGGCAGATCCTTGAAGCGCGTCTTGTAGAGATCGGCGATCGCCAGGTTGAACGGCGCCTGGTCGAGCAGTGCGGCGAGCTCTTCCTGGTCGAAGTCCTGGTCGACCTCGCCCTTGCGCAGCGGCACCTTCGAGATCGAGCGGACGCCGACGCCCGGTGGGATGCGCACACAGCGCAGTGGCGCGATCACGCCGCGGCGTGCCGCCTGCGCGAGGTCGAAGCGCGACGTCTGGGTCGGGAAGAGGTCGGTGACGTGACGGGCGATCAGCGCGCCGGTGGCGGTCATGCCAACCCAGACCGGCTCGATCCACTTGCGGATCGAGGCTGAGGTCTTCTCGCCGAGCGCGGTGTGCGCCTCGTCGCAGATCACGACGGTGTAGGCGTCGGAGATCTTGCCGGCGTTGCGCACGTACCACTGGTAGGTCTCGACGGTGACCGGCCCCTCGACGCGCTGCTTGTCCTTGCCGAGCAGCGGCGGCGATATGCGCTTCTTGTAGCCACGGTCGGTCAGCTCGCCGTTGAACTGGTCGACGAGGTTGCGGCGGTGGGTGAGGATCAGCACGCCGCCGGTGCGCGACGCCTCGACGAAGCCGAGCGCGGCGACGGTCTTGCCGGCGCCGGTCGCGTGCTCGAACCAGAAGCGGCGCGCGGCGCCGGGGTCGTCGGCGATCGCGTCGGCGGCGATCTCCTCCTCGGCCTCCTCGCGCTCGTCCCAGTCGAGCGGCTCGTCGTCCTCGGCGATCTCCTCGTCGCCCTCGATCGCGACCTCGCCGGAGGGCAGCTCCTCGACCGGCTCGTCAGTGACAGCGCCATCGCCCGAGGCGGCGGCCGGCTTGCCGTTGCCGGCGGCGGCCGCCTTCGCGGCCTGCACCGCCTGAACCTCAGCGGTCAGCGCGATCAGCGTGCCGGAGAGCGCGTCGACCTGGTGGGCGGACAGCACCGTCCCGTCGACCAGCTTCGGCTCGTCGTCGGAGAGCACCCGCTCGAGCCCGAGGATCAGCGACCAGCGCCGCTTCCATTCGGCCGACGGATGCTCGGCTCCCGCGGCGATCTCGGCCAACGCGGCGTCGAGGGCGCCCCGGCGCGCCGTCCCGGGCGCGAGCGCGGCGTCGCGATCCTCGCTCTCGAGGACGAACGGCTCGCGCGCGAACTGCTCGGCGCGCTCTATGTCGTCGCCGGAAACCGGCGCCGATTCGGCAACGGAAGTGCTCTCAGCCATATGCGGCTTTCGTTCTGTATGAGAAAGACGACGGACCGTTCCGGCTCGCGCGGAGCGTTGTCTTCGCGGGAGGCAGTGCGGCCGTCCGGGGCACACCGCTCTGGCAACAGCCGGAGAGCGGTGCTCTCAGCGCATCCCTGGCGCTGAATCGATACCTATTACAGCACAGGATGCCCCGTTTCCTCCCATTTCTTCTTTGTTTCGTCGCACTCGTGTCCGTCATGGCGGGATGCGGGGGCAGCGACCCGCAGAGCGAGGCGCCCTCGAAGCAGGCCACGCGGGCCGCGCTGGCGGGCTCGCCGCCCCCGCTCGCCGCCGTCCACGCGCAGGCGAACGAGCTGCTCGACGGCGGTCCGGACGCCTTCAAGCAGCGGCTCGCCGAGCTGAAGGGCCACCCGGTCGTCGTCAACAAGTGGGCCGCCTGGTGCGGGCCGTGCCGCGAGGAGTTCCCGCACTTCCAGAGCCAGGCGCTGAAGCACGGCAAGCGGGTCGCCTTCCTCGGCGTCGACTCCGAAGACAACTACGACGACGCGCGCGACCTGCTCGCCGAGTTCCCCGTCACTTACCCGAGCTACAAGGACCCGCGCCTGAACGTCGCGGCAGTCTTCAATGGCGTCGCCGCCACGCCGGCCACCGCCTTCTACGACTCCAAGGGCGAGCTGGCCTACCTCCACCAGGGCGTCTACCTCGACGAGCAGGACCTCGCCGACGACATCCAGCGCTACGCTCGCTGACCCCCCAAGGCAGCTCCTGATAGATAGATAGTTTCTTTCTATCACACCCCCAAACGCGTGCTAGAATCTATCTATCATGCCTGCCCTGGTTTTCAAGACCCCAGACACTGAGCCGATCGAGGCAGAGGTGCTAGAGATGATCGCCGAGCTACGCACACAGCTCGAGTTCCGCGTCTCCAACCGGCCGCGGCAGTGGGTGGGCAGCCTTCGGCGGCTGTCGTTCACGCGCGCCGTACAAGCGTCAAACAGCATCGAGGGCTATGACGCGAGCCTCGACGATGTCGCTGCCGCGATCGATGACGAGCCGACGCTGACGACCGACGAGGAGACCCAACTTGCGCTGAGCGGCTACCGGGACGCGATGACCTACGTGCTGCAGATCGCAAGCGATCCGACCGCGAAGGTCGACGAGGGCATTCTCAAGTCGCTCCACTTCATGATGCTCAAGCACCATCTAGACAAGGATCCGGGACGGTGGCGACCGGGAGCGATCTACGTGCGCCGTGCGGCCACCGGCGAGACCGTCTACGAAGGACCGTCGAGCGAGGCTGTTCCGGAGTTGATCGCGGCGATGGTCGACGAGCTGGAGAACAGCGACGCGCCGGTCCTCGTTCGCGGCGCGATGGCCCATCTCAACCTGGTGATGGTCCATCCCTTCCGTGACGGAAATGGCCGGATGGCACGCTGCCTGCAAACGCTCGTCCTCTCGCGCGAGCAGATCGTCGCGCCGGCTTTCTCGAGCATCGAGGAGTACCTCGGACGCAACACCCAGGCCTATTACGACGTGCTCGCCGAAGTCGGCCAGGGGGCATGGAATCCCCAGAACAGCGTCCGCCCCTGGGTGCGTTTCTGCCTCACCGCCCACTACCACCAAGCCCGCACGATGTTGCGACGGATCCAGGAGACCGAGAGCCTCTATGTCGAGTGCGCGGAGCTCGCCGCCAAGCGCGGCCTCCCCGAGCGCGTCGCCGGCGCCCTGTCGGAGGTCGCGTACGGCTTCCGCATCCGAAACTCGTCCTACCGGGCGATCGTCGAGGTGACCGCCGGTGAGGAGATCTCCGACCTCACGGCCAGCCGAGACCTCCGTGAGCTTGTCGATGCCAAGCTGCTCGAACCGATCGGCGAGCGGCGGGGTCGCTACTACCTCGCCATGCCGGAGGTCCGCGCGATCCGGGACGCCCTCCGGGCACACCGAGAGCCCCGGGAGACGGCCGACCCGTTCCAGCTAGCGGCAGATCGGCGCCAGCTCACGCTCGGGTGACGGAGGCCGCGTGATCCCGATCGCCCTGACGATCGCCGCCGCGACGGCGGCCGGCTTCGGCGTCGAGCACCGCTGGGGCGAGCTGCGCTCCCAGCTCGCCGCCGACCGCGTTATGCAGCTGATGCTGTGGGTGCTGATCCCGCCGATCGTCTTCTTCAACATCGCCGAGCTGCACCTGAGCGCCGGCGTCGGCCTCGGCGTGGTGTTCGGCTACGTCGGCCTCGGCGCCGCAATGCTC